>NZ_JBFUHU010000184.1:0-9576 GCF_056402235.1 Cellulomonas sp. P4_B5_2 | reverse complement strand
GGCCGAGGGGCGGGCGGTCCAGCTGACCGAGACCCGCACGGCCGCGGTGGGTGCCGCCGACGAGGAGCGCCGCCRCATCGAGCGCGACCTGCACGACGGCGCGCAGCAGCGGCTGGTCGCGCTCGGCGTCGAGCTGGGCACCGCCCGACGCAAGGTGTCGAGCGACCCCGAGGCCGCCGCGGCGCTCGAGCACGCGCACCGCGAGGTCAAGGAGACGCTCGCCGAGCTGCGGGACCTGGTCCGCGGCATCCACCCCGCCGTGCTCACCGACCGCGGGCTCGACGCCGCCCTGTCCGCACTGGCCGCCCGCAGCCCGGTCCCGGTGCGCGTCGACGTGCCCGACCCACCGGCGCTCAGCCGCGCCAGCACCTCCGCACAGGCCGCCGCCTACTTCGTGGTCGCCGAGGCCCTCACCAACGCCGCCAAGCACGCCGACGCCCAGCAGGTGACGGTCACCGCCACCGTGAGCCCGGACGCCCTCCTGCGGATCGTCATCGCCGACGACGGCCGCGGGGGAGCGACCGCGGCGCCCGGCAGCGGGCTCGACGGACTGCGCAGCCGTGTCGCCGCCCTCGACGGCACGTTCGACCTGGACAGCCCGGCCGGAGCCGGCACCCGACTCACCGTGGAGGTGCCGTGCGCATCGTGATCGCCGAGGACTCCGTCCTCCTGCTCGACGGCCTGACCAGGCTGCTCGAGGCGGAGGGGCACCGGGTCACCGGCTACACCACCGCCGACGAGGTCGTCGCCGCCCTCGGGCCCGACGACGAGCTCCCCGACGTGCTGGTCACCGACGTCCGGATGCCTCCGTCGCACACCGACGAGGGCCTGCGGGCCGCGGTGCACCTGCGGAGCCTGCACAAGAGGCTGCCCGTCCTGGTCCTGTCGCAGTACGTCGAGCAGCGGTACGCCCGCGAGCTCTTCGCGGGGGACGTGCGCGGCCTCGGCTACGTGCTCAAGGACCGGGTGGCCGACGTGGACGAGTTCCTCGACGCGCTCGGCCGCGTGGCCGCCGGCGGCACCGTGATCGACCCYGAGGTCGTCGCCCAGATCCTCGCCCGGACCCGGCGTTCGGGCCTCGAGACCCTCACCCCGCGCGAGCGGGACGTGCTCGGTCTCATGGCGGAGGGCCGCTCCAACGCGGCCATCGCCGACCGTCTCGTCGTCGGGCTCCCGGCGGTCGAGAAGCACGTGACCTCCATCCTCACCAAGCTCGACCTCCCGCAGGCCGCCGACGACCACCGCCGCGTGCTCGCCGTCCTGCGCTGGCTGGAGCACGAACCCACGATCGGAGAACGACCATGACCACCACCCTGGAGCGGCCGGCCGCCCCCGCGGGTCCGACCCCGCGCAGCCCCGGCGCACGAGCCCTGACCTGGACCGGCGGGATCGTCGGCGGCCTCCTGCTGGTCTCCGCCGGCTTCAGCGCCGTCGACCTGCTGGTGCTGGGGTCCGACGACGCGACGACGCGGTCGGACACTGCCAGCTACGCGGCCGCGCCCGTGGTCGAGCTGGTCGCCGACGGCCACATCACCGTGACCACCGGCGGCGACCGCGTCGAGGTGGAGCGCACCGCGACCACCGCACTCACCCGGGCGCACTACTCGGTCGACGAGCTGGCCGACCAGCTGCGGGTGCAGTACCTCTGCGACTGGTGGCGGCCCGGCTTCTGCTCGGCGTCGCTCGACGTCACCGTCCCCGACGGCACCTCCGTGATCGTCCGCGCCCGGGACGGCTCTGTCACCGCGACCGGGCTGAGCGGCCCGCTCGACGTGCACACCAGCGACGGCGACACCGACGTCTCCGACATCGACGGCGACGTCACCGTGCGCGCCGCGGACGGCCGCACCGACGTCGCCGACGTCAGCGGCTCCGTGTCGGTGTCCTCCGCGGACGGTGCGATCACGGTCTCGGACGTGGCCGGCTCCGCCACCACCCGCTCCAGCGACGGTCGCACCGAGATCTCGGGCGTCCGCGGCGACGTCGACGCGCACGCGAGCGACGGGGACGTCACGGTGTACGGGACGGGGAAGGCGGTCGCTCTCGACATCTCCACGGCCGACGGCGGCCAGACGGTCGAGGGGTTGGTGGACCCCACCTCCTCCACCCACGTGCGGATCCGCGCGGATCTGCTGATCAGGGGCCTTTCTCGTCTGTCGGGGTGGCGGGATTCGAACCCACGACCTCTTCGTCCCGAACGAAGCGCGCTACCAAGCTGCGCCACACCCCGTGGAGCCTGGCAAGGATAGCCGACGACCACCCGTGCGACGAAACCGGATCACGCAGCGACGAGCGTGAGGAGCGTCGCTTCCGGCCGGCACGCGAACCGGACGGGCGCGTACGGCGACGTGCCGAGCCCCGCGGACACGTGCATCCACGTGGAGCCCGCACCCCCCGGCTGGTCGGGACGCGGACCGGGCCAGCCGTGCAGGCCCTTGGCGCGGCGGGTGTCCAGGTCGCAGTTGGTCACCAGGGCGCCCCAGAAGGGCAGGGCGAGCTGGCCGCCGTGCGTGTGCCCGGCGATCGCCAGATCGACGTCGTCCGCGTGCAGCTGGTCCAGGACGCGTCGGTACGGCGCGTGCGTGACGCCCAGGTGCAGGTCCACGGGGGTCGACCCGGTGCGGGCGTCGTCGTCACCGCCGGCCGCCGGGAAGCGGTCGCGGTCGAGGTGCGCGTCGTCGGTGCCCACGAGCGACAGCACGCGGCCGTCGACCTTGAGCACGTCCCGGCGGTTGGTGAGGTCGATCCACCCCGCTGACCGGAAACGGGCGGTGAGCTCGCGCCAGGGCAGCTCGGCCGGGCGGGCGGGCGGGGCGGAGCGGGCGTCCGGGAGCAGGTAGCGCGCGGGGTTCTTGGGCATCGGCGCCACGTAGTCGTTGGACCCGAGCACGAACGCGCCGGGCACCGCGAGGTGCGGCTCCAGCGCCTCGAGCAGGGCCGGCATCGCGTCGAGGTGCGCCCAGTTGTCGCCGGTGTTCACCACGAGGTGCGGGTCCAGCGACGCCAGGTCGCGCACCCATTCGACCTTCTTGCGCTGGCCGGGGGTCAGGTGCAGGTCGGAGACGTGCAGGATGCGCAGCGGGTCCTGGCCGGCCGGCAGCACCGGGATGGTGACCTCGCGCAGCGTGTACCAGCGGACCTCGATCAGCGAGGCGTACGCGAGCGCGCCCGCACCGGCCAGGGCGACGGCGCCGGCGGTGCGGGCGAGCGTGGTCGTCGTGGCACCCACTACGGGTTGCCTCGGCCGCCGCCGCCACCGTTCCCAGGATTGCCACCCTGACCCGGACCGCCCGGCTGGTTCGGGTCGACCGGTGCCACGGGCGGCTGCCCGTTGGACAGGGTCAGCTGCACGTACGAGCCCCGCACGGCGGTGCCGGACGGGCTCTGCGACACGACCGCCCCGGCCGGGAGCGCGGAGGGCACCTGCGCGGGAGCGATCGACGCGCGGAACCCAGCGGCGGAGAGCTTGTTGCGCGCGTCCGCCTCACCGAGCCCGATGACGGACGGCACGGCCACCTTCTCGCCGAACACCTCCTTGTCGCCGGGTGCCGCGAAGTCGGGGTTGGCGGCACCCGCGAGCGCCTGCGTCATGAACCTGCTCCACGTCGGGGCGGCGATGGTCGCGCCGTACGTGTACCTGATCTTCTTGCCGTTGATGGTGATGTTCTGCACCGGCCGCATGCCGTCGGAGTAGCCGACCCACACCGCGGCGGCGCGCAGCGGCGAGTAGCCCACGAACCAGGTGTGCTCGTTGTGGCTGGTGGTCCCGGTCTTGCCGGCGGTCGGGAACGGCGGCGGCGTGACACCGTCGGCCGTGCCCTGCCAGACGTTGCGCAGCGCGTACGTCAGGGCGCTCGTGTACTTGGGGTCGATGACCGGGCTGCAGCCGGCGCTCGGGACCTGCAGCTCGACACCGTCGGCGTCGACGACGCTGGTGATGGCGATGGGCGCGCAGTACGTGCCGTTGGCGGCGAACGCGGCGAACGCGGCGGCCATCGACAGCGGGGCGATCGAGTTGCTCCCGATCACGTTGGCGGGGTACGGGTCCGCGTTGCCCTCGCCCGACTTGCCGCCGGCCTTGTGGATCCCGATCTGCGCGGCGCCGTCCATGATGCTGCAGAGGTCGAGCTGCATGGCCATGGTCAGGTACGCGAGGTTGACCGAGTTCTTGGTCGCGTCCATCACGGTCATCGTCTTGCCGTTGCCCTCGGCGTTACCGGGCGTCCACTTCTCGTTGCGGCCCTTGGCGCCGCAGGAGGTGAACATGTTCTGGTTCAGGGGCCGGACGCTGCCGTCGACGGTCTCGTTGAGGCTGTGCCCCTGCTTGAGCCACTCGAGGAGCGTGAACGGCTTGAACGTCGAGCCGGGCGGGAAGCCCGACGCGCCGCCGTAGGCGTTGTCGGTGTTGAAGTTGACCGGCGTCTCGCGGTCCCCGTGCTCGGCCACCGCGGTGTAGAGGCGGTTCTGCGCCATCGCGGTGATCTTCCCGGTGCCGGGCTCGACGACGACGATCGAGCTGGCGACGCCCGAGGGGTCGTCGACGGGGATGCCGTTCTTGACCTCGGCGTCGGCGATGGCCTGCTCGGCAGGCTGCAGCGTCGTGGTGATCGTGAGGCCACCACGGTAGAGACGCTTGATGCGTTCGGCCTTGGTCGCACCGAACGCCTGGTCGTTGCTGATGACCTTGGTGACGTAGTCGCAGAAGTAGCCGGAGCCGGGCACCACGTCGCCTGCGGACATGCACCCCTGCTTGAGCGGCGAGGGGTGGAGCGTGTCCGCCAGCGGGGTGGCGCGGCCGGCCTCGTACTCGGCCTGGGTGATGAACTTCTGCTCGTACATGAGCTTGAGCACGCGGTTGCGCCGCTCCTGCGAGGCCTCGGGGTTCAGCACCGGGTCCCACTTGGTCGGGCTCTGCGTGACGCCCGCGATCGTGGCGGCCTCGAGGTAGTTCAGGTCCTTGGCAGGCTTGGAGAAGTAGTACTGCGCGGCCGACTCGGCGCCGTAGACCGAGGCGCCGAACGGTGCGATGTTCAGGTACTTCTCGAGGATCTGGTCCTTCGTGAGCCGCTTCTCGAGCGCGATGGCGAGCTTGGCCTCCCGCAGCTTGCGCGCGTACCCCTCGGTCCCGTCGGCCTCGCGTGCCGCCTGGATCGCCTCGAGCTGCTCGGCCTTCGTCTCCTTGGCCAGGGCTGCGTCGATGAGGACGTTCTTGATGTACTGCTGGGTGAGCGTCGAGGCGCCCTGCTGACCGCCGTCGTTCGCCTGGTTCTGCACGAACGCGCGGAGCATCCCGGTGGGGTCGACGCCCGCGTGCTGGTAGAACCGCTTGTCCTCGGTGGCGATCACGGCGTGCTGGAGCAGCGGCGAGATCTCGGTGAGCGGCACCACGACGCGGTTCTGCTGGTAGAACGTCGCCAGCAGCGTGCCGTCCGCGGCCTTGATGACCGACTTCTCCGGAAGGGTGCCCTCGTCGAGCTCGGTCGGGAGGTCGTCGAACGCGGTGACCGTCAGGTCGGTGACGCCGTTGGCGACCGCGACTCCGGGCAGGACGAGACCGGCGGCGAGCACCCCGCCCACGCCCGCGACGAGCGCGAAGGTGAGCAGGAGGGCCAACGCCTGGAAGACGTTGACCTGTCGGCCGCGCTGGCGCGCAGGGTTCGGCATGCCGTCAGGGTAGTAGGCGCCCCTGTCAGGGCCGCCACGGATCGGGCCCGACGCCCCCGACCTGCACGGGACCTGCACATGCCCTCGACGCTCGTGACTGCACCCGCTCCGACCCGGTCAAGCGTCCATCTGACGGAATGACCCGAACGGAGTCTCGCCAGAGTGGTCGTCGGAGCGCTAGTTTCCCGGCAGGACTCGGGTGCGGTTGCCACGGCACGCCCCGTCGGCGTGCTCGGGAGGATGCGTGACCACACTCGTGCAGGACACGCACTGGACCGCGCTCGCGGCATGCGGCAAGGGCAAGCTCGCGCCCGACGCGCTGTTCGTCGAGGGTGCCGCCCAGCGGGAGGCCCGCGCGGTGTGCACCAGCTGCCCCGTGCGGCTCGCCTGCCTGGCGGACGCGCTCGACAACCGCATGGACTTCGGGGTCTGGGGCGGCATGACGGAGCGCGAGCGCCGGGCCCTGCTCCGGCGCCGCCCGGAGGTGCGGTCCTGGCGGACCGAGCTGGTGGGGTCGGACGCCGTGGACGGTTCGTGAGAGCGCTCCGACACCGGCGCGTGGCCCTAGGGTGAGCCGCATGGCTACGCAGTGGGAGTACGCGACGATTCCGCTCATCATTCACGCCACCAAGGCGATCCTCGATCAGTGGGGCGCCGACGGGTGGGAGCTCGTGCAGGTGATCCAGGGCCCCGACGCAGGCCTCGTGGCCTACCTCAAGCGGCCCAAGGAGTCCTGATGGGCGCCGCCGCGCGCCTCGCCGAGCTCGGTCTCGAGCTCCCCGAGGTGGCTCTGCCGCTCGCCGCGTACGTTCCGGCGGTGCGGTCCGGGTCGTACGTCTACACCAGCGGGCAGCTGCCGTTCGTGGCGGGGGCCCTGCCCGCGACCGGCAAGGTCGGCGTCGGTGCCGGCCTGATCACCCCGGAAGACGCCGCCGGGCACGCCCGGACGTCCGCGCTCAACGCGCTCGCGGCCGTCGCCGCGGTGGTGGCCGCCGAGGGTGGTCCGCACGGCGCCGACGCGCTCGACCGCATCGTCCGCGTGGTCAAGGTCGTCGGCTTCGTGGCCAGCGACCCGGCGTTCACCGGTCAGCCCGCGGTCCTCAACGGCGCGAGCCTGCTGCTGCACGCCGTGCTCGGGGACGCCGGGGTGCACGCGCGCTCGGCCGTCGGCGTGGCCGTGCTGCCGATGGACTCGCCGGTCGAGGTGGAGATCGTCGTCGAGCTGGCTTGACGCCTGCTCAGCGCGCTGACCTCCTGCGCTCAGCGCGCTCAGCGCGCCCTGCGCTCCAGCCGCTCCACGTCGAGCAGCACCACCGCGCGGCCCTCGCGGCGCACCCAGCCGCGCGCCGCGAAGTCGGCGAGCGCCTTGTTCACGGTCTCGCGCGACGCGCCGACGAGCTGCGCCAGCTCCTCCTGCGTCAGGTCGTGCGCCACGCGGATGCCCTCGTCGACCTTCTCGCCGAAGCGGGTCGACAGGTCCAGGAGCGCCTTGGCGACGCGACCGGGGACGTCCGAGAAGACCAGGTCGGCGAGCGCCTCGTTGGTGCGGCGCAGCCGGCGGGCGRGCGCCTGGAGCAGGTGCGGCGCCACCGTGGGCTTGTCCTGGAGCCAGCGGATGAGGTCGCCGTGGCCGAGCTCGAGCACCACCGCGTCGGCGACGACGGTCGCGGTCGCGGTACGGGGGCCCGGGTCGAAGAGGCTGAGCTCGCCGAACATCTCGCCCGGGCCGAGGACGGCCAGGAGGTTCTCGCGTCCGTCGTTGGAGCGTCGACCGAGCTTGATCTTGCCCTCGCGCACGATGTAGAGCCGGTCGCCGGGCTCGCCCTCGTGGAACAGTGCGTCGCCACGGGCGATGTCGATCGGCTTCATCGACGCGACGAGCGCCTCCGACGACTCCTGGTCGAGCCCGGCGAACAGCGGCGCCGACAGCACGATGTCGTCCTCCACGGGGACCTCACCTCTCTGGCCGCTGCCCGGATCGTCCCGGTCGCGGCATCGTTCACCTTGGGTCCAGATGCACCGACTGCTGGTCAGCGGCCTGCGCGGCTCTCAGTCTGCCCCATGGTGGGCGTCATCCGCGGCCCAAGGGCTCCCGAAGGCCGGCGACGACCACGCCGGGATCGACCGCGAGCCGAGTGATGAGGCGGTCGGTGGCGCGGGTCAGGGCGGCCTCGACACCAGCGGCGTACGCCGAGAGCTGTTCGTCCAGGGCGCGGAGCTCGTGCAGGCGGCCCACGTCGGCACTGACGCCGTCGGTCCCGGCATCGGCGAGCACCGCGGCGAGCGCCGCCGGGCGCGGGACGTCGAGGCCGACCTCGAGCGGGAGCTGGAACGCGACGTCCTCACCGAGCGTCTGGGGGCGGGCGGCCTGGGCGACCGCCAGGTCCAGGCGGGCCCGCACCAGCCGGCGCCACCAGGTGACCCGGGCGTGCTCCGCACGCAGCGCGCGCCGGTCGAGGCGGAGATCGCGGACCCGTTGCTCGACCGGGGGCGTCATGCGGACAGGTCCTCCTCAGACGGATACGTCGGACAGGCTCGTTGTCTCGTTTCGGCCCGGTACGGGACGACCTTGAGCGCAGGTCCCCTGGTGCGCCGCCGAATCACCCCATGGGAGCAGCACAGGAGGGCGGAGGCTCCCCGAACGGGTGTCGGCACCGGGTCGTACGCTGCCGAGGTGATCGGAGCAGACATCGAGTCGCCCCTTGCCCGCACCCGGCGCGCGCGCCGCATCGACCGTGCCCTGACCGTGCGGTACCCGGACGCACGCTGCGAGCTGGACTTCACCTCACCGTTCGAGCTGCTGGTGGCCACGGTGCTCTCGGCGCAGACCACCGACGTCCGCGTGAACCTCACCACGCCGATCCTGTTCGCGCGCTACCCCGACGCCGCCGCGCTCGCCGCTGCGAACCCCGAGGAGCTGGAAGAGATCCTGCGGCCCACGGGGTTCTTCCGCGCGAAGGCCAAGTCGGTCACGGGCCTGTCCCGGGACCTGGTCGAACGGTTCGGTGGAGAGGTGCCGCCGCGGCTGACGGACCTGGTCACCCTGCCCGGCGTCGGGCGCAAGACCGCCAACGTGGTGCTCGGCAACGCGTTCGGGATCCCCGGCATCACCACGGACACCCACGTCATGCGCCTGTCGAAGCGGCTCGGCTACACCACCAGCGAGGACCCCGTGGTGGTGGAGAAGGACCTCGGCGCGCTCCTGCCGCGCAAGGACTGGACCATGGCCTCGCACCGGCTGATCTTCCACGGCCGGCGCACGTGCTTCGCGCGCAAGCCCGCGTGCGGTGCCTGCCCGGTGGTGTCGATGTGCCCGTCGGCCGGCATCGGGGAGCTGGACCCCGTGAAGGCGGCGGCGCTCGTCAAGCCATGACGGGCACGGTCTCTCGCAGCCAGGCCAGCAGCAGCTCGGTGACGCGGTCGGGGGCCTCCTCGGCGGGGAAGTGCCCCACCTGCGGCAGCAGCTCGAACTGGTAGCGGGAGGCGACGAGCGCGGCGGTGTCCTTGGACAGGGTGGCGTGCGACGCCGGACGGAGACCGTCCCGACCCCCGTGCAGCTGGAGCACGGGCAGGGCTCGCGTGTTCTCCTCGAGGTCCGCGTGGTAGCGCCGGCCGTCGGGACGGGGCATCGAGCGGACCAGCCAGCGCAGCTGCTCCATCTGGCTGTGCGCCGCGAACGGCACGCGCGCGGCGGACCGGTACGTCGCCTCGGCGCGGGCGTCCAGCCAGCCCGGCGCGCCACCCCACTCGTGCAGCAGGCGGGTCACGAGATCGCCCTCCATGAGCGCGTGCTCCGGGAAGGACGGGAGCTGGGCGAACGCGAGCCGCCGCAGGGCGGCCGGGCGGACCGCGGCACGCGGGTGCCCGCGGGTGTCCAGCGGGTGCGGCGCGGCCAGGGCGCCGACCGCGCGG
>NZ_JBFUHU010000183.1:0-13724 GCF_056402235.1 Cellulomonas sp. P4_B5_2 | reverse complement strand
CCACTGCGCGTACCGGGCGGCGTGCCCCAGAGCCAGGGCGGCGTCCTCCGGCGTGCTGTACGCGGGCACGGTCCACTCCCGGCCGTCGTCGTCCGCCGCGGTCAGCTCGGCCGTGAGCCCGTGCAGGTCGTAGATGCAGGCCACCGTCGTGCGCCCGGAGCGTGCGGCGCCACGCGCGACGGCCTCCTGCAGCACGGTGTCCGGTCCCCCCACCGTCGGGATGCGGACGACCACCACGACGTCGCTGTCGGGGTCGGCGTACAGCTCGTCGACGGCCGCACCGACCTGCTCCGCGGGGGCGTCCTCGGGCAGCAGCTGCACGTGGCCGCTGACCACGAGCCCCGCCGCCGCCACGGCCTCGGCGACGAGCGCGGCGACCGAGGCGGAGCTCGCGAGGATCGCGGTGCGTCGTCCCGTGGGCAGCGGCTGGTGCGCGAGGACCTGGGCGACGTCGAGCATCTGGTGCGTGTTCTCGACGCGGACCACGCCGGACTGCCGGAGCATCTCGGCCAGGGTGCGCGGCGGCGCGTGCGTCGGCCGGACCGCGTGGCCCGGCGGCACCACCTGCCCGGACCGGCCGGCCGTCACGACGATGACCGGCTTGAGCAGCGAGAGGCGCCGGGCCACGCGCGAGAACTTGCGCGGGTTCCCCAGGGACTCCAGGTAGAGACCGACCACGTCCGTGTCGACGTCGTCCGCCCAGAACTGCATGAGGTCGTTGCCGGACACGTCCGCCCGGTGCCCGGCGGAGACGAACTGCGAGATCCCGATCCCCCTGCGGCGGACCGCCGAGAGCAGCGCGACGGACAGCGGTGCGGACTGGCAGAAGAGCCCGATCCGGCCGGTCGGCGGGGGCTCGGCCGACAGCGACGCGTTGAGCTGGAGACCGCCGGCGCGCGTGGAGATCACCCCGTAGGACCCCGGGCCGACCACGCGCATCCCCGCCCCGTGGGCGACGCGCAGCAGCGCACGCTGCCGGTCCAGGCCGTCAGGACCCTCCTCGGCGAAACCCGCCGTGACGAGCACGACGCCGTGCACCCCGAGGCGGGCCAGGGCCCGGACCACGTCGGCGGCCTCGTCCGAGGGCACCGCGACGACCGCGAGCTCCACCGGCGCGGGCACGTCCGCCACCTGCGCATGCAGCGGGAGGGCTGGGTCGCCGGGGACGCCGACGGCGTGCACCAGCACCGACGGGTCCCCGAGCAGGAGGTCCGCCAGCACGCGCGACGCCAGGCGGCCGGCGAGGGTCTCCCCCGCGTCCACCCCGGGGCCGACCACCACCACCGAGCCGGCGTGGAGCAGGTCCCGCATGGATCGCGCCTCGGCGCGGTGCTCCCGGTCGGCCATCACGGCAAGCGACCGGTCCGTGGGGTCGATGTCGAACCCGACCGCGACGATGCCGTCCTCGGTGCGCTGGCGGACCTCGTAGCCGGCGTCCTTGAACACCGAGATCATCCGGCCGTTCTGCGGCAGGACCTCGGCGACGAACCGCCGCACGCCCCGCTCCCGGGCCGCCGCGGCGAGGTGCTCGAGCAGCACGGACCCGAGCCCGCGCCCCTGGTGGGCGTCCGCGATGTTGAACGCGACCTCGGCCTCGTCGGTGCCGATCCGGTCGTAGCGCGCGACGCCGATGATCTGGTCATCGTCCTCGGGCTCCGTAGCACTCGACACCGCGACGAGCGCGACGCGGTCGACGTGGTCGACGCTCACCAGCCGCGCGAGGTCCCGCTCGGGAAGCCGCTCCAGCGGGGCGAAGAACCGCATGTACGTCGAGCGCTCCGACTGACCGATGTGGAAGGCCTGCAGGGCGTCGGCGTCCTGCGGCCGCAGGGGGCGCACGTGCGTGGTGGATCCGTCGTGCAGCACGACGTCGGCCTCCCATGCGGCCGGGTAGTCGGGACCCGGTCGCGGGGTGTCGTCAGCCGTGACGTCTGCCATGACCGTCACGGTAGTGCTGCCAGCCGCGCGCCGCGGCCCGTCCGACTGCCGCGACGGTCCACAATGGTCGCCGCACCGCAGACCGGCACCGAGGAGCAACACCCATGGCGCGTCGCCCCGCGACTCCCGAACTCCCGCCCGAGGACCTCGTCGAGCGCATCGTCGACATCGACGTCGCGACCGAGATGGAGGGCTCGTTCCTGGAGTACGCCTACTCGGTCATCTACTCGCGCGCCCTCCCGGACGCCCGGGACGGGCTCAAGCCGGTGCAGCGCCGGATCCTCTACCAGATGTCCGACATGGGCCTGCGCCCCGACCGCCCGTACGTGAAGTCCGCGCGCGTGGTCGGCGAGGTCATGGGCAAGCTGCACCCGCACGGCGACGCCGCGATCTACGACGCCATGGTCCGTCTGGCGCAGCCGTTCTCGTTGCGTCTGCCCCTGGTGGACGGCCACGGGAACTTCGGCTCGCTCGACGACGGGCCGGCCGCGCCGCGCTACACGGAGGCGCGCATGGCGCCGGCCGCGCTGGCCATGACGACCGGGCTGGACGAGGACGTCGTCGACTTCGTGCCCAACTACGACAACAAGCTCACCCAGCCCGAGGTGCTCCCCGCGGCGATCCCGAACCTGCTGGTCAACGGCGCGGCCGGCATCGCGGTCGGCATGGCCACCAACATGGCGCCGCACAACCTGGTCGAGGTGGTCGCGGCCGCCCGGCACCTGGTGCTCCACCCCGACGCCACGCTCGAGGACCTCCTGCGGTTCGTCCCGGGACCCGACCTGCCGTCGGGCGGCAAGATCGTCGGTCTGGAGGGCGTCCGCGAGGCCTACCGGACGGGACGCGGCGCCTTCCGCACCCGCGCGACGGCCCGGATCGAGAACGTCACCGCGAAGCGCAAGGGCATCGTCATCACCGAGCTGCCGTACACGGTGGGCCCGGAGAAGGTCATCGAGAAGATCAAGGAGGGCGTCCAGAGCAAGAAGCTCTCGGGCATCTCCGACGCGGTCGACCTCACCGACCGCCAGCACGGCCTGCGCCTGGTGATCGAGATCAAGACCGGCTTCCACCCCGAGGCGGTGCTCGAGCAGCTCTACCGGTACACGCCGCTCGAGGACTCGTTCTCGATCAACAACGTCGCGCTCGTCGACGGCCAGCCGCGCACGCTCGGCCTGCGCGAGCTGCTCGTCGTCTGGGTGGAGCACCGGATCGTCGTGGTCCGCCGCCGGTCCCAGTTCCGGCTGGCGAAGCGGCTCGAGCGGCTGCATCTGGTGGAGGGTCTGCTCGTCGCGATCCTCGACATCGACGAGGTCATCCAGGTCATCCGGACGTCCGACGACGCGGACACCGCCCGCGCCCGGCTGCGCAGCGTGTTCGACCTGTCCGAGCCGCAGGCGGAGTACATCCTCGAGCTGCGGCTGAGGCGCCTCACCAAGTTCTCGCGGATCGAGCTCGAGAAGGAGCAGCAGCAGCTCGAGCAGGAGATCGCCGAGCTGCGCGAGATCCTCGGCGACGAGGCCCGCCTCCGGACCCTCGTCTCCGCGGAGATGGCCGAGGTCGCCGCCACCTACGGCACCCCGCGCCGGACCATCCTGCTCGAGTCGGCGGGCGGGACCTCGATCACCGGTGCCCCGGCAGCCCGTGGCACGGCCGCTCCGCTGGAGATCGCCGACACCCCGTGCTGGGTGCTCCTGTCCGGTACCGGCCTCCTGGCCCGCACCGCGTCGGAGGACCTGCCGTCGAGGGTCGAGGGCGCCCGACGGTCCAAGCACGACGTCGTGACCGCCGCAGTGCCGACGACGGCGCGCGCCGAGGTGGGCGTGGTGACGTCGCAAGGACGGATCGTCAAGGTGTCGGTCCTCGACCTGCCCGGGCTGCCCCCCACCGACGGCGCACCCTCCCTGTCCGGCGGCGTCCCGCTGGGCGAGGTGGTGACGCTCCTGCCGCGCGAGCGCGTCGTCGGCCTCACGTCGCTCGCCGCCGACGCCCCGACGCTCGCCCTGGCCACCGTCCAGGGCACCGTCAAGCGCGTCACCGCCGGCGACGTCCCCGGGAACCGCGACGCGTGGGAGGCGATCTCGCTCAAGGACGGCGACGAGGTGGTCGGCGCCGCCGCGGTGACCGACACCGACGAGCTCGTGCTCCTGTCCTCCGACGCCTCCCTGCTGCACTTCCCCGCATCGGCCGTCCGGCCGCAGGGTCGTGCCGCGGGCGGCATGGCCGGCATCAAGCTCGCCGCGGGCCAGCGGGTCGTGGCCTTCGGGTCCGTCGCGGCCGACGAGGCGTCGAACGCGGTCGTCGTGACGATCGCCGGGGCTTCCGGCGCGCTGCCCGGCACGCAGGCAGGCTCCGCGAAGGTCACCCCGTTCGACGCCTACCCGGGCAAGGGGCGCGCGACCGGAGGGGTCCGTGCGCACCGATTCCTGCGGAACGAGGACGCTCTGCTGCTCGCCTGGGTGGGCACCGCGCCCGCGTGGGCGACGGGCTCGGGCGGTCAGCCGATCGAGCTGCCGGCCCTCGACCCGCGCCGCGACATGTCCGGCACGGCGCTCACCTCACCGGTGCACGCGATCGGCTGACGCCGCTCAGACGAAGGCGACCACGTTGTCCCGCACCGGGGGGTGCTGGACGAACGTGCGGGCCGGGGCAGGCTCGGGCGCCCTCCGCTCGGCGACGTTGCGGGCCACGACAGCGGCCGCGATGAGGCCCTGCCCGACCGAGTAGGTGAGCATGACCCAGAACCCCTGGCCGGCGAGCTCCCACGAGGGCACGAAGGCCTCCAGCGCGATCAGGGCGTCGCTCACGAGGAAGACGGCGCCGCCGATCCCCGCGACCCGGCCGAGGCCGGTGGAGAGCACGGCCATCGCGGTCAGCACGCCGCCGTACACCGCGACCGGCACGAGCAGGCTGTCCGCACCCGGCGCGCACAGGGCGACGAGCGCGACGAGCACCGCGGCGTACGGCACGAGCAGGACGGGTCGGCGGTAGACGATCGACGCGCGGACCGACGGGGCGAACGCGACGACGTAGGCCGTCTGCGCGAGCAGGAAGAACCCGACCATCACGAGGAACGCGGCATCCTCCCCGACCAGCGACGGGACCAGGTCACCGAGCCAGGAGAACCCGAGCGCGACCAGCACCCACGTGACCAGGCGTCCGCGCGGCCAGCGGGTCGCGGTGAGGACGACCGCCGCGAGGGCCGGCATGAGCAGCCACTGGCTCACACGCTCGAACCCCTCCGGGCCGGTCAGCTGCGCGACCAGGTGCACCAGCACGAGCACGACGAACACCGCGACCCACGCGCGCGCGGCCCTGGACAGCGAGCGTCCCACGACGACCTCCTCGAGGCCGGACGCCTTCGTCCGGCGACAGAAACGGCCGGACGTCGTCGTCCCGCCGCGCCGATGCTAACCCGCGGGCGCGGGCGCGCGGCACGGTTCGACGCTGCCGCTCAGAGCTCGATGGAGAACATCGTCGAACTGTGGAACACCGCGTAGCCCAGGCCCTCGTACAGGCGGTGCGCGCCGGACTGGTTCGCGGTGTCCACACCGAGCTCGGCCATGTCCATCCCGTCCGCCCGGTACGCCGCCATCACCGTGGCGAGGAGAGCCGCAGCGAGCCGGCGGCCACGCCACGCTCGCCGCACACCGAGCAGGTCGGTGTAGCCGGCCTTGTAGCCGATCACGGGCCAGTCGTGCTCGTACCGCCCCGACAGCAGGTAGCCCGCGACCTCCCCGGTCGCGTCGTCCTCCGCCACGAAGCTCCACGCCGGGGCGAACATGCTGCGGCCCTGTACCCACTCCTCGGCGGTACGCGGCTCGCTCCCCCAGTGGTCGGCGAACGCCTCGTTGTGCGCGAGCCGCACCTGGTCGTCCAGCTCGGTGGTCCACGGGACGATGCTCAGCCCGTCGGGCACGTCGACCGGGGGGAGCTCGACGTCCAGCGGGCGCCGCATCTCCGCGTAGAACCGCACCGGGGTGAAGCCGCCCGCACGAGCCAGCCGGACCGTCGCCTCGGCCTCGTCCTGGGTGAACACGGCGAGCCTGCCCGGCAGCTCCTTGCCCGAGGCCGCCAGCAGCTGCCGCCCACGAGCCGTCTGCCACGCGAGGACCTCGCGGCCGATCCCCCGCCCGCGCCACAGCGGGTCGACGGCGCCGTCGAGGAAGGCCCGGACCACCCGCGCGTCGCCCGGGGGCTGGTTCACGCGCGCGTAGGCGCGCATCACCCCGTCGGCGTCGGCGTGGTCCTTCCAGTCGCCGTCGAACTCGTCCTCGACCTCCTCCGCCGACGTCCTGAACGGAGCGGCGTCGGCCTCCTCGACGACGTTGAGCAGCCGCGTGAGCGCGGGCACGTCGTCACGGGTCAGCGGCCGCCACGAGAGCCCGTGGGTGTCGGAGGGCAGCGGAACGTCGGCGGGAGCGGCGGCGCGCTCGGCGATGGGCGCGAGGTCGGTGGAGGTCACGCCCACCACGATCCCCGGCCCGGAGCCGCCACGGCAACCGAAATGCCGGTCAGGCGTCGATGCGGCTGCGGTCCAGGCCTTCGGCGCCGGYGACGATGAAGTCCTTGCGCGGCGCGACGTCCGACCCCATGAGCAGCTCGAAGATCTCCTCGGCCCGCTGGGCACCCTCGACGGTGACCCGGCGCAGCGTGCGGTGCCGCGGGTCCATCGTCGTCTCCGCCAGCTGGTCCGCGTCCATCTCGCCGAGGCCCTTGTAGCGCTGGATGTCGTCCTTGTAGCGCTTGCCGGCGCGGTCGAGCTTCTTCAGCGTCGCCGCCAGCTCCGCCTCGGAGTACGTGTACACGTACTCGTTCTTGCGACCGCCGCCCCCGATGACCTCGATGCGGTGCAGCGGCGGCACGGCGGCGAAGACACGACCCGCCTCGACCAGCGGTCGCATGTACCGGAACAGGAGGGTGAGCAGCAGGGTGCGGATGTGCGCGCCGTCCACGTCGGCGTCCGTCATCAGCACGATCTTCCCGTAGCGCGCCGCCTCCAGGTCGAACGAGCGACCCGACCCCGCTCCGACCACCTGGATGATCGCGGCGCACTCGGCGTTCTTCAGCATGTCCGTGATGGACGCCTTCTGGACGTTGAGGATCTTGCCGCGGATGGGCAGCAGGGCCTGGAAGTCGGAGCTGCGGGCCAGCTTGGCGGTGCCGAGCGCGCTGTCGCCCTCGACGATGAACAGCTCGCTGCGCTCGACGTCGTCGCTGCGGCAGTCGGCCAGCTTGGCGGGCAGCGAGGACGTCTCGAGCGCGTTCTTGCGCCGCGAGATCTCCTTCTGCTTGCGCGCGGAGAGCCGCGCGCGCATCTCGCCGACCACCTTGTCCAGCAGCAACGACGACTGCGCCTTGTGGTCGCGCTTCGGAGAGCTGAAGATCGCCGCGAGCTCGGTGTCGATGACCTTGCCGACGATGGCGCGGACCGGCCCGGTGCCGAGGACCTCCTTGGTCTGCCCCTCGAACTGGGGCTCGGCCAGCCGGACGGTCACGACCGCGGTCATCCCCGCGAGCACGTCCTCCTTCTCGATGCGCTCCGAGGTGTCCCGCGACGAGATCTTCAGGCGCCGCGCGTTGGCGTCGACCGCCTTGCGCATCGTGCGCAGGAGCCCGGCCTCGAAGCCGGCCAGATGCGTGCCGCCCTTGGGCGTCGAGATGATGTTGACGAAGCTGCGGACCTCGGTCTCGTACCCGGTGCCCCACCGCAGCGCGATGTCCACGTCGCAGGTGCGCGAGACCTCCTGCGCGGTCATGTGCCCGCGGTCGTCCAGCACGGGGACGGTCTCCGTGAACGACGCCGACCCAGTCAGGTGCCAGGTGTCCGTCACCGCGGTGTCCGGCGCCAGGTGGTCCACGAAGTCGACGACGCCGCCGCTGTGCAGGAAGGTCTCCTCGTGCGGCCCGTCGGCACCGGGTGTCCCCGCGATGCCGCGCTCGTCGCGCACCGTCAGGGTCAGACCGGGGACCAGGAAGCTCGTCTGCCGCGCGCGGGTGACCAGCTCGTCGTACGCGAAGACGGCCGTCTTGGGGAAGATCTGCGGGTCCGCCCAGTAGCGGACGCGCGTGCCGGTCCGCGCACGGGCGACCTTGCCGCCGACCGCGAGCTCGGAGCCGGAGACGAACGGCTCGAACGGGTTGTCGGGGCCGACCCCGGCGCGGTCGTCGAACGTGCCCGGCTCGCCCCGGTGGAACGTCATGCGGTGGGTGCGGCCGCCACGGTCGACCTCGACGTCGAGGCGCGCCGACAGGGCGTTGACCACGGACGCACCGACCCCGTGCAGACCGCCCGACGCACCGTACGAGCCACCGCCGAACTTGCCGCCCGCGTGCAGCTTGGTGAACACGACCTCGACGCCGGTCAGCCCGGTCTTGGGCTCGATGTCCACGGGGACGCCGCGCCCGTTGTCCCGCACCTCGACCGAGGAGTCCGCGTGCAGCACGATCTCGATGCGGTCGCCGTGGCCGCCCAGGGCCTCGTCCACCGAGTTGTCGATGATCTCCCAGAGGCAGTGCATGAGACCGCGGCTGTCGGTGGTCCCGATGTACATGCCGGGGCGCTTGCGGACGGCCTCCAGGCCTTCCAGCACGGACAGGTGCCGGGCGGTGTAGCCGGACTGCGGGGAGGTCGTCGTCACGGGCCCGATGGTAGTCGTCGGGGCCCGGAGCACCGCGGCACCATGCCGCCGGCCACGGCTGTGTTGCAGGCTGGTTACAGTCCACTACGCGGTGAGCGAACCACCCGCTCCCGGTGCGAGGGATCGGCGACCGGGATGGTTCTATGGACTCGTGACCGGGACCATGACGCATCCACTGACCGCGGCCGACCGCTGCGACCGCTGCGGCGCACAGGCCTATGTCCGAGTTGTTCTTCCCGTGGGAGAGCTCCTCTTCTGTGCGCACCACGCGCGCGAGCACGCGCCCAAGTTCGCCGAGCTGGCCACCCACGTGCAGGACGAGACCGACCGCCTGCTCGCCGAGCACGGAGCGGGAGCCGGCGCCGCGACCTGACGTCTCGGCACCACGCAGACGATCGCACGAGGCCCGGACCCGCTGGTCCGGGCCTCGTTCGTATACCCCCGGCCGCCGTGTCTCCTAGGCTCGGGGCGTCCGGCACCGACGCCGGTCCCGACCGAGCAGGAGACGCACCATGAGCGAGCCCGACGTCGACAAGGCCGAGCAGCTCGAGCTCGTCCGCCGCGGTCTGCTGGAGGGTGAGGAGGTGCTCGCCGTCTACGACTGCATCGGCACGGGTACCGGCTTCCTCGGGATCACGACCCTGCGCGTCGTCATCCAGGACAAGAGCTTCGTCGGGAAGCGCGTCGCGATCACCTCGATCCCGTACCGCCACGTGCGGTCGGTCTCGATCGTCAGCAACACGTCCTTCGCGGGCAAGTTCGCCTCGAACAGCAGCATCGCCATCGACATCGGTGGCACGGTCCACGAGGCCGACTTCCGCGGCGTCGAGAAGGCGCACCGCGCCCACGACCTCATCCTCTGGTACCTCACCCGCTGAGGTCAGGCCAGCACGTTGGTCCAGGCCAGCACCCGGTAGGACCGCACCACACCGTGGACGACGAACGGGTCCGCCGCGGCGAACTCCTCCGCGGCCTCGCGCGTGGTCAGCACGCACATCGACCCGTTCACCTCGGGCTGCTCGAACGTGCCGATCGCCACCAGCAGGCCGCGCTGCGCGAAGTCCTCGTAGTGGGCGACGTGCGCGTCCATGTGCACGGGAGCCAGCTTCAGCACGTCGGGCCCGGACTCGTACAGGACGACGTGCCGGACCTGCCTCACGACGGGCCGCCCTCGGCGTACGCCACCAGCCGGGCCAGGATCATGCCCCAGCCCCGCACGTACGACCCGCCGCGGTAGCCCTCCGGCAGCGCGCAGGCGCCACCCAGCTGCTCCTCGGTCATCCGCTCCCAGCCGCGGTGCTCCACGGAGACGCGAGTGAGCGCAGCGCCCAGAGGCCGGAAGCTCAGCTCGACCTCGGTGGGCTCGGGCGTGAGCAGCCATGACATGGTGAACCCGTGCGGCGGGTCCCACGCGACGAGCTCGCCCCAGACGTGCACGGTGCCGTCGTCCCAGGTCTCGACGACGTTCCCGCCGAGCCGCCGCTCCATCGTCACGTCCCGCACGCGGTCGCCGCCGGACGAGAACGGTTCGACCGGCCACCACACGCCGATCTCGCGCACGAAGACGTCGAACGTCCTGGTCACGTCCGCCCGCACGGTCGTCGCCTGGTGGACGGGAGGTGCGGCCAGCGTCGTGACCTCACGCGGTGGCACGGTCGTCCCTCTCGCTGCCGTCGGGCTCGAGCACCCCGACCTCGATCTCGACCAGGCGCCGCGCGGTGTCCAGCGAGGACGCCCAGGTCTCGTCGAGGTACGCGCGCAGCCCGGCGAGCCCCTCCGGTCGGGACCGGTAGAAGTTGCGGGTCCCCTCGGTCCGGCGGGTCACCAGGCCGGCGTCCTCGAGCACCCTGAGGTGCTGGCTCACCGCGCTGCGCGTCACGTCGACCTCCTCGGCCAGCCGCCCGACCGGGACCTCGTCCAGGGCGAGCAGCGAGAGGATCTCGCGGCGTCGCGGCTCCGCGAGCGCCCGCAGCACGGCGTCGGTGTCGCTCACGCCCACAGTCCTACCGCGTGGCCGTCGGGGTCGGCCAGGACGGCGACGCTCCCGCTGTCCGCCGGGAGCGCGGTGGGCGGCTGCAGGGTGGACCCGCCGAGCTCCTCGGCCCGCGCGAGCGTCGCTGCCAGGTCCTCGACCCGCACGTACAGCAGGATCCCCGGGGGCAGACCCTCAGGGTCGGCCGCACCGATCCCCCCGCCGACGGTCTCGGCCGGTGCGCCGGTGTCGATCAGCGTGTAGCCGCCCAGCTCGGGCGGTGCGTCCGCCGACCAGTCGAACAGCTGCGTGTAGAACTCGCGCGCCCGCGCGGGATCCGTGCTGTTGATCTCGAACCACATGACGGGACTGCCCATGACCCACCTCCGGCTGATCCGACTGACCCGTCTATGGTCAGTGATCACTAACCGTTAGTCAAGACTGTCGGAACGACAGAACCCCGCCCCACCGAGGTGGGACGGGGTTCTGATCGGGACCTGTCAGTCCAGGTAGTCGCGCAGCACCTGCGAGCGCGACGGGTGCCGCAGCTTCGACATGGTCTTCGACTCGATCTGCCGGATCCGCTCGCGCGTCACGCCGTAGACCTTGCCGATCTCGTCGAGCGTCTTCGGCTGGCCGTCGGTCAGGCCGAACCGCATCGAGACCACGCCGGCCTCACGCTCGGAAAGCGTGTCGAGCACCTGGTGGAGCTGCTCCTGCAGGAGCGTGAAGCTCACGGCGTCCGCGGGCACGACGGCCTCGGAGTCCTCGATGAGGTCACCGAACTCGCTGTCACCGTCCTCGCCGAGCGGCGTGTGCAGCGAGATGGGCTCGCGGCCGTACTTCTGGACCTCGACGACCTTCTCGGGGGTCATGTCGAGCTCCTTGGCGAGCTCCTCGGGCGTGGGCTCGCGGCCCAGGTCCTGGAGCATCTGCCGCTGGACGCGTGCGAGCTTGTTGATGACCTCGACCATGTGCACCGGGATGCGGATGGTGCGCGCCTGGTCGGCCATGGCGCGGGTGATCGCCTGGCGGATCCACCAGGTGGCGTAGGTCGAGAACTTGTAGCCCTTGGTGTAGTCGAACTTCTCGACCGCGCGGATCAGACCGAGGTTGCCCTCCTGGATCAGGTCCAGGAACAGCATGCCGCGGCCGGTGTAGCGCTTGGCGAGCGAGACGACGAGGCGCAGGTTGGCCTCGAGCAGGTGGTTCTTGGCGCGTCGACCGTCGTTCGCGATCCACTCGAGCTCGCGCTTGATCTTGGCTTCCATCGTGATGCCCGCGTTGAGACGCTCCTCGGCGAACAGGCCCGCCTCGATGCGCTTGGCGAGGTCGACCTCCTGCTCCGCGTTCAGCAGAGCGACCTTGCCGATCTGCTTCAGGTAGTCCTTGACCGGGTCCGCCGTCGCGCCGGCCGTGACGACCTGCTGAGCGGGGGCGTCGTCGTCGTCCGCGTCGGAGTAGACGAAGCCGCTGTCCTCGCTCTCCTCCTCCTTGGCGGCAGGCTTCTTCTCGCCGTCCTCGTCCTCGTCGTCGGTCTCGGCGGCGTCCTCGACCACCTCGACCACCTCGACGGCCTCCACGACGACCTCCTCGATCGACGCGATGTCGGGCTCGTCGCCCTCCACCACCTCGACGTCGGGGTCGACCGGCTCGGTCGTCGCCTTCTTGGCGGCAGCGGTCTTCGCGGCCGCGGGCTTGGCGGCCGTGGCCTTCGCTGCAGCGGTCGTCTTGGCGCGGGTCGTCTTGGCGGGTGCGGCGGCGCCCTCCTCGGGCGGCACCACCGCCTTGGCGGACGGGCGCGCCTTGGCGCTGGTGGCGGCGACGGCACGAGCAGGGGCAGCGGGCTCGCGGACGCCGATTCCGGCGGTGGCGAGCCCACGGACGACGGCGCGAAGACGCTTGGCGTCCTGGACGTCCGCCTGCTCGCACGCGGTGCGCAACTCCTCGGCGCCCACGGTGCCGTGGGTGCGCCCACGCAGGACAAGGTCCTGGAGAGCAGGGTGCTCGAACTCACGCGGAAGAGCGGGATGCGGGGTCTGGGACGACACGAACGACCTTTCGGCAGCGCGACACCCGGAACGGGGCCGGGAGGTAGATAGATATTGTACCGACCTCACGGGCCGGTCGGCGCTATCACGGCACGACGACACGGCCGTCGAGGACGGCGGTCGGAGGGTTCTCGTTCACAACGAACGACACGAGCAAGAGATTCCCGAGATGACGGGCTGCTGCGTGAGCCGGGCTGGTGCCGGGTCAGCCCGGACCAGGCTTGACGGTGAGCACGGGGCACGGCGCGTCGAAGAGCACCCGCTGCGCGTTGGCGCCGAGGATCAGCTTGCCCACCGGGCTCCGTCGACGCAGACCGAGGACCACGAGCTGGGCACCGACCTCCTCCGCCGTCGCGATGAGGTCGTCCGCGACGTCACCGCCCGTGAGCAGTCGCACCTCGTGGTCGACGTCAGCCGCCGCGAGCTCGGTCCGCACCTTCTCCAGCTCCGCCTCGACGGCTGCGCGCTGCTCCTCCGGTTCGTCCGGGCGTGCGCTCACGACGACCACGACGCGCGTCTCACGCTGCCGTGCTTCCTCGATCGCCGCCCCGAGGGCCGCCCGACCTTCCGGAGTGGCCAGATAGCCGACCACGATGCCCATCGGTCCTCCCCTCGTCCGCGGCAACACCGCCGTGTGCGTGACGCTACCGGAGCGGAGGGGTCGCCACGAGCGCTCCGGTCGCATCTCGGCGCAGGTCAGTCGGTGTGGCGCACCCACCCGGGCGGCACCGCCGCGCTCAGCGCGTCGTCGAGGAGCTCCGCCAACCGGTAGCCCGGCTCGGCGTCGAGCGCCCCGTCCAGCAGCACGCGCGAGCGCGCGCCGTCCCCACGCCACCAGGCCAGCAGGGCCAGGAGCGTCAGCGCCGGTGCCTGTGCGCCGGTCCGGCCGCGGGCGACGACGGCCTCCAGGACCGCCTCGTGCACCGCGGTCGCTCGCTCCGGGGGCACGACGCCACGCACGGGGTCGATGATCATCGCCATCGCCCGGCCGAGCGCGGCATCGAGCTCCGGCGTCGACTCCGCGCCCCGGACGCACCGCTCGGCCAGGTCCGCGGTGCCGGGCACCAGCGCGACCAGCACACCGTCCCGCACCCGCCGGTCGGCCAGTCCCGCCTCGAGCCGACC
>NZ_JBFUHU010000182.1:0-12894 GCF_056402235.1 Cellulomonas sp. P4_B5_2 | reverse complement strand
GCTCTACCCGGACACCGGCTCACCGGACGACGTGCCGGTCCCGGACAGCTGGGGCGGGTGGCGGATCGCGTGCGACGAGGTCGAGCTGTGGGCGGGCCGTCGCGACCGGCTGCACGACCGGCTCGTGTTCAGGCGCGTGGCGGACGGGGGCCTGGACGTGGCGGAGGCCTGGACCGTGCACCGGCGACAGCCCTGATCAGAGCGGCCGCACCATCTCGAGCTCGGGGCCGATCGAGCCGGTGAACGTGACGCCGGACGGGACGAAGCCGGCTCGACGGTAGGCGCCCTGCGCCCGCGCGTTGTCCTGGTGGACGCCCAGGCTCAGCTCGTCGAAGCCGCGGTCACGCGCCCACTGCGCGGCCGAGTCCAGCAGCCGGTCGATGAGCCCGTCGCCGCGGTGCTCGGGCCGCACGTAGACGCCGACGACGACCGCGCGGCTGCGTTCGACGGGCACGCCGTGGTAGTCGACCGAGCCCGCGCGCTGGACGATCACCGTCACGGAGCCGGCCCACGTGTCGCCGTCGATGGCGACGAGCTGCACGACGTCGTCCCCGGCGGCCGCGCGAGCCGCGCGGTCCTGGAAGAGCTCGTCGGGCTCAGCCGCCGCACGCTCGTAGGTCTCGAGGAACGCGATGCCGGCGGCCTCGTCACGGAGCGCGTCGAGGCGCAGCGCGCGGGCGAGCGCCCACTCGTCGGCCCGGATGCGTCGGACGGTGAGCAGCGGCACCTCGCCGGACGACGAGAACCCCGGCCGGTAGTCGCCGTAGCGCGCCCAGGTCAGCCGGACCCGCACGAGCACCACGCCGTCGTCGGACAGCGAGGCCTCGAACTGCGGGAACGCGTCGAGGTAGGCCCGAGCGCACAGCTCCCGCTCGGTGCCCGCGGGAAGGTCGGCGACGCCCTCGCACTGCAGCGTGGTCCCGTCGCGACCCCCGACGACGACCGCGACCCGCGGGTCCCGGCGGAGGTTCGCGATCTTGCGGGACGTCGCCCGCGCGTCGAACACCAGCTCCGCGCGGTCGGTCGCCGTGATCGGCAGGTAGGCGGCCTGCGGCGATCCGTCCTGGCCGAGCGACGACACGACGCCGTCGCCCTGGGCGCGCACGTACGCGACGAGCTCTGCACGATCCATCGCGGCATCGTAGGGGCGCAATGCCGTGGACGGGGCCGGTCCGGCGCTGCCATCGTCGGCGGGATGGATCCTGACCTGCTCTGGGACGCCGAGACCGCCCGCCGCTACGACACCCCCGGCACCGGCATGTTCGCGCCCGAGGTGCTCGGACCGACCGTCGACCGGCTCGTCGCGCTCGCGGACGGCGGCCGCGCCCTCGAGCTCGCCATCGGCACCGGCCGGGTCGCCGTCCCGCTGGCGGAGCGCGGCGTACCCGTGGTCGGCATCGAGCTCTCCCCGCACATGGTCGAGCAGCTGCGCACCAAGGTCGACGAGGACACGATCCCCGTGGTCCTCGGTGACATGGCGACCGCGACGGCGCCGGGCGAGTTCACGCTCGTCTACCTGGTGTTCAACACGATCGCCAACCTGCTCACGCAGGAGGCGCAGGTCGCCTGCTTCCGCAACGCGGCCCGGCACCTGGCTTCGGGCGGCTGCTTCGTGATCGAGCTCTGGGTCCCTGAGCTGCGCAAGCTCCCGCCGGGCGTGGAGGCCACGGTCTGGCTGAACGAGCCCGGCTACATCGGCCTCGACACCTACGACGTCCTCCACCAGCGGGTGGTCTCGCACCACTTCCGGTTCGACGAGGGCCGCCAGGCCGAGCTGGGCCGGACGCCGCACCGCTACATCTGGCCCTCCGAGCTGGACCTCATGGCGCAGCTGGCCGGGCTGGCGCTGGAGAGCCGGCACGCCGACTGGTCCGGCGCGGAGCTCACCGCCGACTCGCGGTCGCACGTGTCGGTGTACCGGCATGAGTGACCTCACCTACCCGCACCCGCTGGACGACGGCACGGTCCGGCTGCGCCCCTGGGCCGAGCGCGACGTGTCGTGCGTCGAGCAGGCGTCGACCGCCCAGGACATCCTCGGCGGCACGACGGTCCCGCCCGAGTACACG
Source organism: Cellulomonas sp. P4_B5_2 (assembly GCF_056402235.1). Taxonomy (NCBI): domain Bacteria; kingdom Bacillati; phylum Actinomycetota; class Actinomycetes; order Micrococcales; family Cellulomonadaceae; genus Cellulomonas; species Cellulomonas sp. P4_B5_2. The sequence continues at coordinate 10,828 of NZ_JBFUHU010000182.1, read as the reverse complement.
CCGGAGGAAGGGCTGGCCTTCGTCCGCCGCCAGCACGAGCGGCTGACGAGCGGGCAGGGCGTGTCGCTCGCGATCACGAGCACCCGCACGGATGAGGCCGCCGGTCTGGTGATCGTCCAGGTACGCCCTCAGCCCGGCGTCGCAGGGATCGGGTACTGGGTGGTGCCAGGCGAGCGGCGACGGGGCTACGCGAGCCGCGCGGTCTCCCTGGCCACCGACTGGGCGCTCGGCCCGGCCGGGTTCGCGCGGGCGGAGGCGTGGGTGGACCCCGAGAACACCGCGTCCCAGCGAACCCTGGAGCGCTGCGGGTTCGAGCTCGAGGGCCGACTGCGCAGCTTCCGCGAGGTGGGCTCGCGTCGGTCGGACGCCCTGGTCTACTCGCGGATCGATGCAGGATGCTGACCGTCGTCGTGGGTCCCGTCCCCGGGGAGCGCCGGGGTGCCGTGGCAGCCCTGATTGCCGACGCCGTCGGGACCGCCGACGCGGCGGGGCGCCTGCTCGATCGCTCGGTGGCGGTCACCGCGCTGTGGTCCGACGACGTGGTGGCCGCAGCGTGTGTGTCCGTGGACGCGGAGCGCGGCAGACTGCGAGCGATCGCGGTCGCCGAGCCCTTCCGCGGCCGAGGTTTCGGACGGGCACTGGTGGACGAGGTGACCGAGCAGCTCGGGCTGGAGGCCCTCGAAGCCGAGACCGACGCGGACTCGGTCGGCTTCTACCGCTCCTGCGGGTTCACGGTCGAGTCTCTGGGCGAGAAGTACCCCGGCGCCGAGCGCTTCCTGGCCACGCGGCGCGCGACGTTGCACACCCGAGCCCTCACCGACGGTACGACACCTCCGTGAACGTCGGCGGGTGTCCGGCCCCGGCCTCGTCCGATCCGGCGGGATACTGCCGGCATGGTCAGCCAGCGACGTGAGCCTTCCTTCCGGGCGATCGTGGAGGCTGTGAAGGCGACGCCGCAGGTCGCTCCTCCTGATCGGGTGCAGCCGGGCATCGATGCCGACGGCACCGTGGTCGCGCCCGGTGGCCGCACGTACCGCAGGACCGCACGCGACATCTCCGCCGCCGACGCCTTCACCGCGGCGGCGGCCGGCGCGCAGCTCGCCTGGGACCCCTGCGGCTGCGGCGGCTACTGCGGCCTCACCTGGTTCGACGAGGCCACGGTCGCACGGATGGTGGTCGCGGGGCGCCCGCACATCCGACGCACCAAGAACGGTCGCGGCGCCATCTCCACCTACCGCAGCGACGACGGACACATCCTCCTGCTCGCCGAGGACACCGTGCGCTGGGGAAGCTACCTCGCCTGACGGATGGGACTCCTCAGCGGGGTCCTGTCGGTGACCAGCCGTCCGCCCCGGACAGGTACGCGCGGACCGTAAACGCAGCAGCCGCGGCGCGGCCGAGCTGCGGGCGGGCGTCGGTGACCAGCGCGCCGGGTCCGCGGTTGTGGTGCTCGGCGAACCGGGCGTCGCGCCAGGACCACCCCCCGGAGAAGTCGGCCCACGCGACCGGCCCGACGTGGTCGCCGATCCAGGAGTCGCGGACCAGCACCTGCCCGATCGCGTCCGGGTCGTTGCTCGGGTGCCACGGCCGGCCCAGGAACACCGTGCCGGCGGGCGCGTCGCTGGTGAACCGGACCCGCGTGAACAGGAACCCGTAGGGATTGTCGATCATGGTGCTCGGCGCGGTCACGTAGCCGTTGTTCGTCGTCGAGCCGCGGGTCAGCGAGTGGACCTGGCCGCCCTCGAACACCGCGGTGGCACGGCCGAAGATGAAGTCGACGTCCCCCTCGACGTAGCAGTCGCGGAGGTAGGCGCGTGCGACGACGGCCGCGGACGAGCTGTTCACGTAGAGGGTGTCCTGGTTGCCGAGGAACCRGACGCGGTCGAACACCAGCCGGTCCGCGCGCGTGAGGACCGCGACGGCCTGCCGGTTGGTGATCTCCGGGTGCGCGGCCTCGTCGAACAGGTTGGCGAACGTGAGGTTCCGGGCCGTGAAGTCGGCGCCGTCCAGCGTGACGCTCGCGCTCCCGGACGTGCCGTAGGGGCCGGAGCCGTCGGGCTTGGGCGTGCCGTTCGCATTGTCGTAGGCGATGACGACGTCCTGCGCGTGCCGGCCGGTGCCGACGAGCGTGAGGAACGGCTTGGTGGCGGGCACCTTGACCAGCTCGCGGTACAGCCCCGGCCGCACGGCGATGACCCACGGTTCGGTGGCACCCGCGGGAGCGGCGTCGATGGCTGCCTGCACGCTGGTGAAGTCCCCTCGGCCGTCGAGCGCGACGGTGGCGTCGGGTCTCTCGTGCGCCGACGCCGTCCCGCCGAGCGCGACGGTGAGGGCGGCGAAGGTGGCAAGGAACAGGCCTGTACGTCGTCGTACGTGCATCTCAACCCCTGTGAGAAAGCGCTTGCCCAGCGGCGGGACGACGCTAGGGGAGCCGATCGAGGGACGTCACGAGGGCGGGCCGGTGGAGCCGCGCACCACCAGCTCCGTGGCCAGCTCCATGTGCAGCGCCTCGACCTTGTCGCGGTTCATCAGCCGGCTGAGCAGGGCGACCGCCGTGCGGCCCATCTCCTCGAGCGGCTGGCGCGCGGTCGTGAGCTCGGGCGTGGTGGCGCGGCTGATGTCGATGTCGTCGAAACCCGTGATCGACAGGTCCTGCGGGACGGCGAGCCCGCGCGCCTGGGCGGCACGCAACGCGCCCACCGCGATCTTGTCGTTGAAGCAGACCAGCGCGGTCGGCCGGTCCGGCAGGTCCAGCAGGTGACCGGCAGCCTCGAACCCCTCCTCCAGGGTGGGCGGGACCAGCCGGATCAGTGCCGGGTCGGACAGGATGCCCGCCTGGCCCATGGCTGCGTGGTGGCCAGCGAGCCGGTCGCTGCCCGCCAGCCACTCCTGCGGCCCGGCGATCACGCCGATGCGACGGTGCCCCAGCTCGAGCAGGTGGGCGGTGACGCGGCGCGCGCCGGTGACGTGCGCGGCGGACACCGACGCGATGTCGGGGCCCGGCCGGGTGCGCGGGTCGACGACGACGAACGGGAACCCCCGCCGGCGCAGGGCGAGCAGCTCCGCGGGATCCTCGGGCGGCAGGACCAGGATCGCCCCGGCGGCCGAGCCCGCGAGGGTGGCCAGCGGGTGGCTGGACTGGGACGACTCACCGGCGTCGAGGTGGACCACCCGGTCCTGCAGGCGCAGGGTCTCGGTCACCGCGGAGACGATGAGGCCGAAGTAGTCGCTCAGCAGGTAGGGGCAGCGGACGAAGACCGGCCCGCTGCGGGGGATGGTGCTCCGGCGCGGCACCAGCACGGCGGGGGCCCGCGCGGCGATGGCGGCCTCCACGCGGGCGCGGGTGTCCGGAGCGACGTTGGTGTGCCCGTTCAGGACGCGCGAGACGGTCGCGATGGACACCCCGCAGTCCGCGGCGATCTGCCGCACGCTGCTCTGGGCCATGGTGTTACATCTCGTTTCATTGACAGAGCAGGTCTACGGGGTCACGGTATGTCCGATACGAGCGATCTGTTACAGAGTGTTTCACGGCAGCGTGGCCGTGGACAAGCCGCTCGGCGAGGAGCACACGATGAGACGAACAGCCCTGTCCCTGCTGGCGGTGGGATCCCTGGTGGTCGGGCTCGCGGGACCGGCGTCGGCGGGTGACCGAGAGCCTGCGCAGGCCCAGGTGTGGGTGACGACGCCCGACCGCGCGGAGCTCCTGCAGCAGCGCGACCCCGTGGCCTTCGAGCGCGGCGGCAGCGACCTGACCACGATCGTGGTGGACCCGAGCCAGCGCTTCCAGACGATGGACGGCTTCGGGGCGTCGATCACGGACTCGTCGGCGAGCCTGCTGTCCGCGTTGCCCGCGGCCGCGCGGGACGAGGCGATGCGGTCCCTGTTCGACCGACGCGCCGGCATCGGTGTCAGCTTCCTGCGCCAGCCGGTCGGCTCGTCCGACTTCACCGCGGAGGCCGAGCACTACACGTTCGACGATGTCGCGCCGGGCGCCACCGACTTCCCGCTGGAGCACTTCTCCATCGCGCACGACGAGGCGGAGATCCTCCCGCTGCTGCGCGAGGCCAAGCGCCTCAACCCGGCCCTCAAGGTCATGGCCACGCCGTGGAGCCCGCCGGCCTGGATGAAGACGACGGACTCGCTCGTCGGCGGCCGGCTCAAGGACGACCCGGCGATCTACGACGCCTACGCCCGCTACCTCGTGAAGTTCGTCCAGGCGTACACGCGCGCGGGCGTCCCGATCGACTTCCTCTCGGTGCAGAACGAGCCGCAGAACCGCACACCCGACGCCTACCCCGGCACGGACATGCCCGTCGCGCAGCAGGAGAAGGTCATCCTGGCGCTCGGCCCGCTGCTGAAGAAGGCCAGCCCGCGGACCCAGATCCTCGGCTACGACCACAACTGGCAGACGCACCCCAACGACGCGGCGAACACCCCGCCGGGCGAGGACCCCGCCACCGACTACCCGTACCAGCTGCTCTCCGGCCCGGCCGCGAAGTGGATCGCCGGCACGGCCTACCACTGCTACTACGGCAACCCGAGCGACCAGACCGCGCTGCACGAGGCGTTCCCGAAGAAGGGCATCTGGTTCACCGAGTGCTCCGGGTCGCACGGCCCGACGGACACCCCGGAGCAGATCTTCCGCGGCACGCTCACCTGGCACGCCCGCACGATCGCCATCGGCACCACCCGCAACTGGGCGCAGTCGGTGGTGAACTGGAACATCGCCCTGCGCGAGGACGGCACCCCGCACCTGGGGGGCTGCGGCACCTGCACCGGCCTGCTGACCATCGCCGACGACGGCACGGTCCGCACCGACGCCGAGTACTACACGATCGGCCACCTGGCGAAGTTCGTCCGGCCCGGTGCCCAGCGCGTCGCGTCCACCAGCTTCGGCACCACGGGCTGGAACGGTCAGATCATGGACGTCGCGTTCCGGAACCCGGACGGCTCCACGGCCCTCGTCGTGCACAACGAGAACGACGCCCCGCGCAGCTTCGCGGTGGCGGTCGGTGACCGGTCGTTCGAGTACACGCTGCCGGGCGGTGCGTTGGCGACGTTCACCTGGCCGGACTCCCGGGCGCTCCGGGACGTCCCGCGCCAGCTCGACCTGTCGGGTGCCACGGCGACCGCGTCGCTCGCCTCAGCCGATGCCGGCCTGGCGATCGACGACGACGCCTCGACCCGCTGGTCCAGCGGGACCTCCCAGGCTCCGGGTCAGTGGCTCGCCGTGGACCTCGGTCGGCCGACCCTGTTCCGGCAGGTCGCCATCGACTCCGGCGACAACCTCGGCGACTTCGCCCAGGGCTACCGGGTCGAGGTCAGCCTGGACGGTCGACGGTGGCGCACGATCGCCGAGGGGCAGGCGACCGGTCAGCTGACCACCGTGTCGGTCGACCCGACGCTCGCGCGGCACGTGCGGATCGCCTCGACGGYGACCGCCGGGAACCGCACGGGGGACCGTGCGCGCCACCCGGTGGTCAGGAGGCCCGCTCCCAGTCGAGACGGTTCTCGTCGGTGCCGAACTTGCCGTGACCGTGCCCGTGGCCCGGCCAGGTGTGCCCGTCGCCGGGGCCGGACACGTTGTTGATGGCCGACGTGTCCCACGCGAGGCTGTAGGTGGACGCGGCGATCGCCTTGGCCATGATGCCGAGCGCGGTCCGGTTCACGTTCGACAGGTTGTCACCGGCGGAGTGGTAGTTCGGGTCCTGCGTGATCCCCGCCGTGCCGCCGAAGAGCGCGACCTGGGCGTCGGTCTTGACGTCGTCGGCACCCGTGAACAGGCCCGACGCCGGGACGCCGTTGAGGATGAACGCCTGGTAGTCGGACCGTCCGGAGAACTGGGTGTCCACCCAGGGCTGGCCGATGCCGTCGAACCAGGTGGTCAGCACGTCCTCGGTGGCGGCCGACCCTTCAGGGATCGGGACCCCGACGGGCGCCGGGTAGGTCGACTGGTCGGCGTCGTAGACCCCGATGATGTAGTTGGGCGAGCCGACCATGTCGTAGTTGAGGTAGGTGGCGATCCGGTCGAGCTCACCCTCCTGGGTGGCCAGCTCCTCGACGTACGCGGTCGAGCCCTGCAGCCCGAGCTCCTCGGCGCCCCAYCACGCGAACCGCACGGTGTTGTGGTGCCGGGTGTGCGACTTGGCCAGCTGGACCGCGACCTCGAGGATCGCGGCGGACCCCGTGCCGTTGTCGTTGATGCCGGGTCCCTCCTCGACGCTGTCCAGGTGCGCGCCGAGCATCACGACGTTGTCGTCGCGCCCCTGCCGGGTCTCGGCGATCACGTTGAACGACTCGACCGTCTCGACGTGGTTGGTCAGGTCGAGGGTCACGTTCACCGGCCCGGGGGTGAGGGCGGCCGCGAGCGCCTGCCCGTCGGCCTGCGGGAGGCCGGCCACCGGGATGGCGACCACGCCCTCGGCGCCGAGCGTGCCGAACAGCTGCACGTCGGGCACGTTGTTGTAGATCACCACCGCGATGACGCCGGCGGCCGCCGCGGTGGTGGCCTTGATCGCGAACGTGCAGCCGCCGCGGCTGATCAGCGCGATCTTCCCGGCGGCGGCCGGGGTCCACGTGCCGGCGGTGCAGCCGAACGTATCGGTCGGCGCGGCGAGGTCCCCGGTGACACCGCCCACCGGGGCGTTCGGCGAGTACAGCATCTGGTCGACCTCGTAGGTGGCCGTCCCCGGGCTGTTCTGGGTGAGGGTCGCGGTGTCGATGACCTCGCGGTCGAACGTGAACGGGTCCCGCTCCGTGCGGTACCCGGCCTTCTTCAGGGTGCGCTCGACGTAGCGCGCGCTCGCCTCGTAGCCGGGCGTGAGGGCGGCACGGTTGCCACCGTTCTGGTCGGCGATGGGGGGCGACGATGGTGATGGACGAGACGAGTGCGACCAGTGTTCGACGTGGCGCCACGGACGGGCCTCCTCACGTGTCGGCACAGCCCGTGGGCCACGCCGGGGCCGACCCCCTGTCGGCCGACCCCACACCAGCACATACCCGGCACCCGGGGGAAGACTCAGATCTCCCGGAGCACCTCGTCGGCGAACCGGGCCGACCGCTCGCGCAGGCCTGCGATGCGGCGCCGGACGACCCCCGCGGCGTCGTCGCCCGCCTCGATGATCGTGGGCGGGCGCCGGACGTTGGCCGAGCAGCCGAAGGTCGTGCAGATCAGGGTGCCGATGGTGTCGCCGTTGCGGCCGGGTGCGCCGGCGCGACGGGCCACGTACAGGGAGACGTCGTCGGTGGCGTAGACGTCCTCGCACCAGGCGCAGACCGCGCGGCGACGCTTGCCGGCGACCTCGGGCGAGCGCAGGGCGATCCCGACGAGGGCGTCCTCGACGGGCAGGACCACGTACGCGCGCAGGGGTGCCTTGCGGTCGATCCAGCCGAGGTAGTCGAGGCGGTCCCAGCGCAGCTCGGACAGGTCGGCGGGGAGAGTCACCTGGGCGGCCTCGCGGCGTGAGCAGTTCACGAAGGACGCGCGGATCTGCTTCTCGGTCAGGGGGTCCATGGGGGCGCTCACGCCGACAACGCCTTGCGCACCGTGAGCAGGAGCTGGCCGACGACGTCGTGCTGCGGCGCCGTCCCCTCACGCAGCTCGCTCCAGGCCAGGTAGAGCGAGGACCACAGCGTGCCCTGCAACCAGGCAGGGGACAGCCGCGGGTCGAGCGTGCCGTCGGCGAGCCCTCGTGCGATCGCGGCGTCGAGCGCCTGGGAGAACCCGTCCTCGTCCCCGCAGGCCTCGAGCGAGATCGTCTCGGTGAACAGCAGGGTGAGCAGGTCACCCAGCGCGAGGCACGTCTGGCACGCCCGGAGCAGGGCGTCGAGGCCCGGACCCTCGTCGAGACGTGCCCGGACGGCTGCCTCGCCCAGCCGTCGGCCGGCCTCCTGCGTCACCGCGGCCAGCAGGTCGGCGCGGTCGGGGAAGTACCGGTGCAGCGTGGTGCGGCCGACGTCGGCGGCGTCGGCGATCTGCCCGAGGCTGGCACCGGGGTCCTGGGCGAGGACCCGGACGGCCGCGTCGAGGATCGCCTTGCGGGTCCGGCTCCGTGTACCCGTCTCGAGCTCGACCGTCATCCACCAAAAGTATCAGGACGTTCCACCGGGGAACACTGTTGACCTTTATGGAACATCAGTGTTCCACTGGACTGATGACGGATCCCGAACCTCTGCGCGGCGAGAAGCTCCGCATCCTCCTCGGCTTCGCGCGACCGCACCGACGCGCCCTGCTCCTGGGCCTCCTGCTCAGCCTCGCGGCGACCGCCATGGGCCTGGCGACGCCGATGGTGACCAAGTGGGTCCTCGACTCGCTGTCGACGGGGGTCAGCCTGGCGAAGCCGGTCGCGCTGCTGCTGGTGATCCTCGTGCTCGGCTCGGCGATCGGGCTCGCGCAGTGGATCCTCATGGGCACGGTGGCCGAGCGGATCGTGCTCGACGCGCGCGAGACCCTGGTCCGCCGGTTCCTGCGCGCCACGGTGCCGGCCGTGACACGGCGCCCCGTCGGTGAGCTGGTCACCCGCACCACCTCGGACACGCTCCTGCTGCGCGAGGCGGCGTCGTCGAGCCTGGTGAGCCTGGTCAACGGCGTCGTGGCCCTCGTCGGCACCCTGATCCTCATGGCCGTGCTGGACCTGGTGCTCCTGGCCACGACCATCGGCGCGATCATCGTGGTCGGCATCCTCATGGCGCTGCTGCTGCCCGGGATCGCGAGCTCGCAGCAGGCGGCGCAGGAGTCGGTCGGACGGCTCGGCGGGACGCTGGAGGGGACGCTGCGGGCGGTCCGGACCGTGAAGTCGAGCCGCGCCGAGGAGCGGCAGGGCGAGCGGATCCTTGCGGACGCGCGGGACGCCAAGGACCACTCGGTGCGCGCGGTGCGGACCACCGCCGTCGCCTGGACCATCTCCTGGGGTGGGATCCAGCTGGCGATCGTGGTGATCCTCGGGCTCGGTGCGTGGCGGGTGTCGGAGGATCTGCTGGCGGTGTCCAGCCTGGTGGCGTTCCTGCTGTACGCGTTCAACATCGTCGGCCCGATCACCGAGCTGACCCAGGCCTTCACGCAGCTGCAGTCGGGCATCGCGGCGGCCGCGCGCATCCGCGAGGTCACGGACATGGACAGTGAGCAGCCCGTGGCGTCCACCCCGCTCGAGGTGGTCCCCGACGACGCGACGCCTGTGATCGAGCTGCGGAACGTGACCGCCGCCTACGGACCGGACGCGGAGCCGGCGGTGCGGGACATCTCGATCACGGTGCCGCGACGGGGCCACACCGCGCTCGTCGGCCCGTCGGGTGCCGGCAAGACCACCGTGTTCTCCCTGCTGCTGCGCTTCCTCGAGCCGCAGTCCGGGGAGCTGCTGCTGGACGGCCGCCCGTTCGCGGAGATCGGGCACGACCGCCTGCGCGAGCGGTTCGCCTACGTGGAGCAGGAGACGCCGATCGTGCCGGGCTCGATCCGCGACAACCTGGTGTTCAGCGCGCCGGACGCCACCGACGAGGAGCTGGACGGGGTGCTCGCGGCGGTCCGGCTGGACGGCGCGTTCGACGCGCTCCCCGAGGGGCTCGACACGTCGCTGACCTCGACGTCCGTCTCCGGCGGCCAGCGGCAGCGGATCGCCCTGGCCCGCGCGATCCTCAAGGCGCCGGACGTCCTGCTCCTCGACGAGGCGACGGCCCAGGTGGACGGGCTCACGGAGTCGGCGATCCACGACTGCATCCGCGACCTGGCGTCGCGCGGCGCCGTCGTCACGGTCGCGCACCGGCTGTCCACGGTCCTCGACGCCGACACGATCCTGGTGATGGAGGACGGCGCCGTGCGGGCCCGGGGGACGCACGAGGAGCTGCTGGGGACCGACGCGCTGTACCGCGACCTCGTCGAGGCGCTGCGCATCGGGGTGGAGCTGCCGGGACGCGAGAGCGTCGGCGTGTAGCTCTCAAGATGCTCAGCATGCTGAGGTTTGGCACGCTGGACGCATGGAGACCCTGAGCACCCTTGTCGACGCCCCCGCCACGACCCGTGACCGGGTCCGCCAGGTCACGGTCCTGCTCGGTGCGGTTGTCGCGATCGCCGGCGCTGCCGTGGGCTCGGGCGCGTTCGGCGGCCAGCCGATCGCGGAGGCTGCCGGAGGTGCCCTGTCCGCGACGGCCACACCGCTGGCCCCCGACTCCCCGGCGTTCTCGATCTGGTCCCTGATCTACCTCGGCCTCGGTGTCTTCGCGGTCGCCCAGGCACTGCCGCGCCAGGGCGCCGACCCGCGGCTGCGTGCCGTCTCGTGGTGGGTGCTGGCGTCCATGCTGCTCAACGCCCTGTGGATCGGGGTCGTCCAGGCGGGCTCGGTGGGCGGCAGCGTCGTCGTGATCGGCGTGCTGCTAGTGGTCCTCGCGGTGATCTTCGTGCGGCTCGTCCGGATCGCCCACACCGGGGCCGTCACCTCGGTGATCACCGACACGACCGTCGGCCTCTACCTCGGCTGGGTCAGCGTGGCGACGCTCGCCAACATCGCCGCGTTCCTGGCCGACGCGGGTGTCGGGGAGCTCGGCCTGGGCGCGACCGCGTGGTCCGTGATCGTGCTCGCTGCCGCGGCCGCACTGTCCGTCGCGTACGCGGTGTTCGGTCGGACCCGACCCACGGTGATCGTGCCGATCGGGCTGGCGATGGCGTGGGGGCTGACCTGGATCGGCCTGGGCCGCACCACCGGCCCGGTCATCGACCGGACGGTCGCGACGGCAGCGTTCATCGCGGCGGGGGTCGCACTGCTGGCCCCCGTCGTCACGTCGATCGCCGCCCGTCGCCGCTGACCATGTCGTTGACACCGTTCTGACGGTCCCGACC
>NZ_JBFUHU010000181.1:0-17228 GCF_056402235.1 Cellulomonas sp. P4_B5_2 | reverse complement strand
GCCCGCCGCGGTGCACGCGCTGGCGATCGTCGCGGACACGGTCGGGTAGTCGAGCGTCGCGGCGTTGGCGCCACCGGCCTCCGCGGCGTCGAGCGCGCCCTGCACCCGGTCCTGGATCGACGTGTAGGCGGCGGCCAGCTCCTCAGGGGACACCTTGATCGCGTCGGCCAGCGCCGAGGTGATCGCGGCGAGCTCCTCCGTCTGGTCCTCGTCGAGCGCGGTCCCGGCGTCCTGAGCCTCGAGGACGGGGACGGCCGCGGCCACGCGCGCGTTCAGCGAGCCCTCGCCGCCGTTGAAGTAGCGACCGCAGGCGAGGGCCGCGTTCGGCTCGGCGGGTGCCGCGCTGCTCTTCGCGGTGGGCGACGACGAGGCGGAGGAGGTCGCGGTGGCGTCCCCGCTCGAGTCGGAGCCGTTGTCGGAGCAGGCGGCGAGGGTGGTGGCGGTCAGGACGGCGACGAGGAACGTGGCAGCGCGCTTCACGATGGATCTCCTTGCGGTGGTTCGACGAACGGGGCCGTGTGCGGCCCACCCCCTGGTTACCAGTCGGTAACAAGTCGCCCCGCCGCTGTCCGTCACCCGGACGGCGAGGCTGCGCCCTCCCGAGCATTCGCCGCATGAATCCGCCCTGCAAGAGAAATCTGCGTGACCGACGCCACGGATCAGCCGTAGATGCGGGCGCGGTGCGCGGCGAACTGACGCTTCCCGATCAGGCGCCAGAGCACGCGCGCGGGCGCCGGGAGGTTGGTGCGGAGCCAGCCCGCCCGCTCGTCGGCAGGGACGACCTCGAGGATCCAGCCCAGCTGCAGGAACAGCCGGTCCTTCGGGATCGCGGACATCCCGTGCTCGTGCAGCAGGCCCCACTCACGCTGCGACATCACCGTCGCGGCGGTCGGCAGGATCTGCGTCTCCTCCTGGCCGAGGTGCTGCAGGAGCGTGTCGCGGACCTCGTCCAGCAGCTCCGCGACCGCCTCGCGCTCGGCGGCACCCGCGGCGGCCTCCCAGGCGTCCATGAGGTCGTCGAGCCGATCCAGCTGGGCGGCGGTGGCTGCGTGCTGGGCGCGCATGAGGCCGACGTGCAGGGCGCAGGACGGCGCTCGCTGCTCGAGGGTGTCCCAGAGCAGCAGGTCCTCGCCCTCGTGGTGGTGGCGCAGAGCGCCGGCGAGCTCACGCACGTGGTCGGCCACCGGGAGCATCCGGTCGGTGTCGCGGTCGGCCACGCCGCGCACCAGACCGGGGACGTCGGTGAACGCGCGCCGGAACAGCGCGTGGATGGTGAGCATGTCGGAGGTGTCGCAGCCGAGCTTCTCGGTGCTGGTGACGGTGGTCATCGTGCGTCTCGCTCTCGTGCGTCGGCTCGTCGGGTCGTGCGTGCGTCACCAGTAAAACCAGTACGCTGGTGATGACTATGGTGGCGAGCCGTCGACGACGTCAAGGAGGTTCCCGTGCCCGACCAGCTGCTGCGATGGGTCGAGCTGGACAGCGAGCCCGGCGTGGCCCCCGGCTCGGTCGAGCGCGTCCGCGCGCTGCTGAACACCGACGACCGGTTCCACGGCGTCGACCACCTGGTCGGCGCACCCGCGGGCCTCGTGGCGTTCCGCGACACCCTGCGCCGCTACCTGTCCTCCGGTGACGCGACCGAGCTGGACGTGCTCGCGGCCGAGCACCCGCTCGTCGTCAGCTTCGGCGGTGGGGAAGCCCTCGCGCCCGCGGGTCACGACGCCGTCGTGGCCGGACTGCTCGCGGAGGTGCACCGGGCGCACGCGGCGGGGGAGTGGGCCCGGCTCAAGGCGTGCGCGAACCCCGACTGCCAGTGGGTCTACTACGACGGCTCACGCAACCGCTCGGGCCGCTGGTGCTCGATGACCGAGTGCGGCGACGTGATGAAGGCCCGCGCCTACCGCCGGCGCTCGCGCCAGTAGGGGCTCATGCCGGTGCCAGGCGGAACACCCTGAGCTCCCGGCCGGCGCGTGCGGCGTAGTCCGCGTACCCGGGCCAGACCGCGAGCAGGGCCGGCTGCAGGCGGGTGCGTTCGGCGTCGTCCGCCAGGGTTGCGACGACCGGCGTCGTCACCCCGGCGATCGTGACGGTGGCCCGCGGGTCCGCCAGGAGGTTCCCCGACCACGCGGGGTGGTGCTCCTGACCCCAGTTGGAGCCGATGAGCGCCCAGCCGTCGCCGTCAACGGCGTACAGCAGGACGGCCTCCCGGGGCTCCCCGGACCGGCGGCCGGTGGTCGTGAGGATCCTCCGGGGGGGGCTGGGCCGGCGGACGGCCGAGGTGAGATCCATCGGACGAGTGTGACCGACGGGTACCGTCTGTGACCCACGTCTCAGCAGGTGAGGACCCCTGCCGCGCGTGATGAACCCCTATAGCAGACCAGCGCGTCGCTCGCGCCGCCGCAGGAGTCACACCACCCCTCCGGCCCCAGGATCGGACACGTTACGGTGATGTTTCCGCGGGTCGCCATCTCGCATCCTGGACGGTACTGGCCAGTATCAATCAGGTAACGATCCGGCGTCAGGCTTACACCAGGCCGATATGTCCGAGCCACCGTGACTTACCTTGTCTCTCAACTCACGGCGGACGCGCTTCACGCCGGACCGCCTCAGCCCGCAGCGACATCGCACGGTTGAGGCGCGCAGGTCAGCGTCCACCCCTTCCCAGGAGGAACATTGAAGATCAGGCGAATCAGCGCCGCGGCTGCGGTCCTCGCAGCCGGCGCCCTGGTGCTCACCGCGTGCTCCAACACCCCGACGGACACCGCGTCTCCGTCGGAGTCGGCCGCCGCGACGACGGGCGGCAACATCGTCGTCGCCGAGACGAACGAGTTCTTCTCGTTCAACTCCTCGACGGCCAACGGCAACACGGACATCAACTCGAAGATCTCGCTCGCGACGAACTCGAACTTCTACTACATCGACGGTGAGCTCAAGGTTCAGCGCGACGAGTCGTTCGGCACCATCGAGAAGACGAGCGACGACCCGCTGACGGTCAAGTACACCGTCAACGAGGGCGAGACCTGGTCCGACGGTGAGCCGATCGACGCTGACGACCTCATCCTCGCGTGGGCCGTGTACTCCGGCTTCTACGACGACGGTGGCAACCCGGACGAGGAGGGCAACCCCACGACCGGCACCAGCTACTTCAGCTACGCCGGCTCCACGGAGGGCCTGAGCCTCACCGAGTTCCCCGAGATCGGCGACGACGGCCGCAGCATCACGCTGACGTACTCCAAGCCGTTCTCCGACTGGGAGGTGTCGTTCGGTCTCGACCGCCCGGCCCACGTCGTCGCCAAGGGCGGCGGCCTCGCCGACGGCCAGGCGCTCATCGACCTCCTGAAGGACAAGCCCCGCGGCGACGCGGCGGCGCCGGTCGCGACGGACACGGCCCTCAAGGCCGTCGCCGACTTCTACAACACCGGCTTCGACTCCCGCACGCTGCCCAGCGACCCGTCGCTGTACCTGTCGAGCGGCCCGTACATCGTCTCGGACGTCGTCGAGGGCCAGTCGGTCACGATGGTCGCCAACGACAAGTACGAGGGTGACTTCGGTCCGAAGCTGGACGAGATCACCGTCCGCACCATCGCGGACCCGTCCGCCATGGTCCAGGCCCTGCAGAACGGTGAGGTCGACGTCATCTCGCCGCAGGCCAACGCCGACACGCTCGCCGCGCTCGAGGGTCTCGACGGTGTCGAGGTCCACAAGGGCAACCAGCTCGCGTACGACCACATCGACCTGAACTTCTCGGGTGTCTTCGCCGACCAGAACGTCCGCAAGGCGTTCCTCAAGACGATCCCCCGCCAGGCGATCCTCGACGCGATCATCACGCCGCTGGACCCCGAGGCCAAGGTCCTCGACTCGCAGCTGTTCGTGCCGGCCCAGGACGGCTACGCCGACGCGGTCGCGAACAACGGCTCGGCCGACTTCGCCGAGCCCGACATCGCGGGTGCCAAGGAGCTCCTCGCCGGCGCCACGCCGACGGTGCGCATCCTCTACAACGTCAACAACCCGAACCGCGTTGACGCGTTCACGCTGATCCAGCAGTCCGCCTCCGAGGCCGGCTTCATCATCGACGACCAGGGCGACGCCAAGTGGGGCTCGCGCCTCGGCGACGGCTCGTACGACGCGTCGATCTTCGGCTGGATCAACTCGGGTGTCGGCGTCAGCGGCGTGCCGCAGATCTTCGGCACCGGCGCTGCGTCCAACTTCAACGGCTTCACGGACCCGTCCGCGGACGAGCTCATGGGCCAGCTCATCACCACCACGGACGTCGACGAGCAGACCAGCCTGCAGCAGGAGATCGACGCGAAGATCTTCGCCGCCGACTACGGCCTGCCGTTCTTCCAGAGCGTGGGTGTCGACGCCGTCGCCGAGCGCGTCGAGGGCATCGACGCGTACAACCCCAACCAGAACGGTGTCTGGTGGAACGTCTGGAACTGGAGCGTCAACGACGGCTGATCCTGGCCGCAGTAGCGCCTCACCGGACGACTGTGTGACAGTCGCCTGAACGACCGAAGGTGCCGGGTCGCCCGCCTCGCGCGGGGGGCCCGGCACCTTCGGGTCCGCCCACAGCACGCTGGCCAGGGACGACGGGGTTCGTGGCGGTGCACGGGTGGCGACTGAATTACGCTTGACTACTCCCGGCACGCCCATCGACGTGCCGCCCCCGACACCGACACCTGAGAAACGATGACCACCTACATCCTTCGACGGTTGCTCGCGTCCCTGCTGATCCTGCTGGGCGCGTCGTTCATCGTCTACATGCTCATCGCCTACTCGGGCGACCCGCTGGCCGAGATCCGGTCGAGCAACTCGCCGAGCAAGGCCGACCAGATGGCCCGACGCACGGAGCTGCTGCACCTCGACGTGCCGCCCGCGCTGCGCTACTTCATCTGGCTCAGCGGCGCCGTGAAGTGCGTCGTACCCTTCGCCGGCCAGTGCGACCTGGGCGTCACGCTCCAGAACCAGCCGGTCACCGCAGCCCTGTCGAGCGCCATCCCGACGACGCTCCAGCTGGTGACGACCGCGGCGCTCCTGGCGATCCTGCTCGGCGTGACGATCGGTGTCATCACCGCGCTGCGGCAGTACAGCACGCTGGACTACTCGGTCACCTTCATCACGTTCCTCTTCTTCTCGCTCCCCGTGTTCTGGGTCGCGGTGCTGCTCAAGGAGTTCGGGGCCATCGGCTTCAACGACTTCCTGAGAGACCCGTTCATCGCGAACGGCACGATCCTCGTGATCTCGTTGATCGTCGGTGCGGTGTGGACCGTGATCATCGCGGGCACCTTCAAGCGTCGGCTGCTGACCTTCGGCGTCGCCTTCCTGGTCACCGTGCTGGTCCTCTACTACCTGTCGGTGACGCGCTGGTTCACGACCCCGCAGCTGGGCGTCGTGATCGTCGCGGTCACCGGGATCGCGGGCGCGTACGGCTTCACGGTGCTGTTCGCCGGCCTGCAGAACCGCAGGGCGCTCTACTGGGCCCTCATCACGGTGGGCATCGGGCTCGTCATGTACTTCGCGATCCAGCCGCTGCTGGACAACGCCAACCTGTGGATGATCATCGGCCTCGGGATCCTCGCCATCGGCGTCGGCATCCTCGTCGGCTACCTGATGGGCGGCTACGACCGAGGCCAGTCGATGAAGGCGGCCGCGCTCACCAGCTTCACGGTCGCGTTCCTCATCCTGCTCGACCGCTACATGCAGTCGTGGCCGGCGTACATGGCGAACCCGCGCATCCGGAACCGCCCGATCGCGACCATCGGTGCCGAGACGCCCAACCTCAACGGTGACTTCTGGATCACCGGCCTCGACAAGTACACGCACCTGATCCTGCCGACGATCGCGCTGATCCTGATCTCGCTCGCCTCGTACACGCGCTACTCCCGCGCGTCGATGCTCGAGGTGATGGGTCAGGACTACGTCCGCACGGCGCGCGCCAAGGGCCTCTCCGAGCGCGTCGTGGTCACGCGCCACGCGTTCCGCAACGCGATGATCCCGCTCGCGACGATCGTCGCCATCGACATCGGCGGCCTGATCGGCGGTGCGGTGATCACCGAGAACGTCTTCTCGTTCAAGGGCATGGGACAGCTGTTCCTCACYGGACTGCACAACATCGATCCCAACCCGGTCATGGGTGTGTTCCTGGTGACAGGCATCACCGCGGTGACGTTCAACCTGCTGGCCGATCTCACGTACTCGGCCCTCGACCCGCGAGTGAGGGTGAAGGCATGACCGCCATCCTGGAGAACACGGCGGACGTCCCGCCGAACCCGACAGCCCCGGAGAGCGGCGAGGACGTCAAGGGCCTCAGCCAGGGACGCATCGTCCTGAAGCGGTTCTTCGGCCACACCGGAGCCGTCGTCAGCATCATCGTGCTGCTCGGGGTGCTGATCCTGGCCGTCTCCGCGATCGGGCTGGGCCCGATCCCCGGATGGTGGAAGTACAGCTACCTGCAGACGCCGCCCTTGGTGGACGGTGGTCGGCCCACTCTGCAGGTCTTCCCGTTCTCGTTGGGTGACCACCCGTTCGGACAGGACCGCGTCGGTCGCGACCTGTTCGCGATGACCATGCGCGGGACCCAGATCTCGATGTTCATCATGGTGCTCGTCGGCGCGATCGCTGCGCTCGTCGGGGTCCTCATCGGGTCGAGCGCGGGCTTCTTCCGCGGCAAGACCGAGGCCGTGCTCATGCGGTTCACCGACATGATCATCATCATCCCGGCGCTCATCGCGGCGGCGGTCGTGGCCAACTCGGCCAAGAGCGTCATCGCCCTCGCGCTGTTCCTCGGCCTCGTGTCGTGGACCGGCATGGCTCGCCTGGTGCGCGGTGACTTCCTCACGCTGCGCGAGCGCGAGTTCGTGGACGCCGCCCGCCTGGCCGGCGCGTCGAACAGCCGGATCATCTTCAAGCACATCCTGCCGAACGCGGTCGGCGTCATCACGGTGAACACCACGCTGCTGATGTCCGCGGCCATCCTCACGGAGACTGCGCTGAGCTACGTCGGACTCGGTGTGAAGTCCCCGGACGTCTCGCTGGGCTCTCTCATCAGCGCCAACCAGGCGGCCTTCGCGACGCGCCCGTGGCTGTTCTGGTGGCCCGGCATCTTCATCGTCGTGATCTGCCTGACGATCAACTTCATCGGTGACGGTCTGCGCGACGCGTTCGACCCGCGCCAGAAGAAGTTCGCGCTGCGCAGGGTCAAGGAGACGCGCGATCGTCCGGACCTGTACCGCGGCAGCAAGGCGCCGGACCACCTGACGACCGGTGGCTCGACGACGATCGCCTCCGGCGGGCTCTACGAGTCGCTCGACCGGCCGGCCGACATGGGCGACGAGAACGACGACGGCGAGGGCCGGCGGTGACGTCAGGTCAGCGCCACGACCAGAACACCGACCGTCGCCGCACTCAGCAGACCGATCGCAGGGACGTTCCAGCGAGTCTCCACCGGGGTGTCGTCCGCGACACCGATGGGCAGCTGCTCGTTCTCGGCCAGCTGCTCCCAGCGGCGGCGGACCATGCCGGCCACGTGGCCGGACGGCGCGCTGGGCAGGTCGCCGATGGCGACGGCGCCGCGCGAGTCGCGTGCGAGGCGGGACACGCCGGACAGCTCCTCGTTGCCCGCGGTGATCACGTGGTGGCGTCCGGGACCCGGTGCCGCCCACGCCCGGTAGCGGCCGGTGGGGGTCACCAGGGTCAGGGAGTACTGCGTCTCGACGTTGATGAGCGCAGCCCACGGCACCGTGACGGTGCGCAGCGGGTTGACCAGCGTCACGCCGTCCCCGGTGACATCGACCCGCGGGTGCCAGAAGACCAGCCACGCCAACAGACCGAGCGCGATGGCCAGCGGCAGGGCCTGCAGCACCGCGACCGGTCCATCCTCGAACCCCCGTGCGGCCGTCAGACCCGCGATCACCGCCCACGAGGCGATCGTGGTCACATATCTGCTGCGCGGCCTGTATGTCAGGTCGCCACTCTCGGCACGCATGCCCGCATGATCTCAGGAGTCACACGATGACCGATACGACCTCCCAGGACGCACCCGTCCTCCAGGTCAAGGACCTGTCCGTCGACTTCGCCGTGGACAAGAAGTGGATCCCCGCGGCGATCGACGTGAGCTACGAGGTCCACGCCGGCGAGGTCCTCGCCATCGTGGGCGAGTCGGGCTCCGGCAAGTCCGTCAGCTCGATGGCCCTCCTGGGCCTGCTGCCCAAGAACGCGCGCATCACGGGCAGCATCAAGCTGATGGGCCAGGAGATGAGCGACATGTCGTCGTCGAAGGTCCGGGAGATCCGCGGCAACGACATCGCGATGATCTTCCAGGAGCCCATGACGGCGCTGAACCCGGTCTACACGATCGGTGCGCAGATCATCGAGGCCCTGCGGCTGCACAACATGATGTCGCCGACGCAGGCCAAGGACCGGGCGCTCGAGCTGCTGACGATGGTGGAGCTGCCGGACCCCGTCAAGGCGTTCAACTCCTACCCGCACCAGCTCTCGGGCGGCCAGCGCCAGCGCGCGATGATCGCGCAGTCGCTGTCCAACGACCCGGTGCTGCTCATCGCCGACGAGCCCACGACGGCGCTCGACGTGACGGTGCAGGCCGAGATCCTCGACCTCATGCGCAACCTGCGCGACCACCTGCACTCCGCGGTCATCCTGATCACGCACGACATGGGCGTGGTCGCGGACCTGTCCGACCGCATCGCCGTCATGCGGCGCGGGCTGATCGTCGAGACGGGGACCGCGCGGGAGATCTTCTCCAACCCGCAGCACCCGTACACCCAGGAGCTGCTCGCGGCGGTGCCGCACCTCGGCGCCGCGGACTCCACTGGCGAGGAGATCGACCTGACGGCGGCGCTCGCGGCGGCGACCGGCAACGAGGACGCCATCGCGGTGGACGCCGAGGAGCTCGCGCGCCGGGAGGCGGCGAACAAGCGGGCGCTGGAGGTCTCCGAGCGGGCGCGGCGCGCGGCCGAGGTCGAGGGCACCACCCCGATCCTCCAGCTGGTCGACGTGGCCATCGAGTACCCGAAGCAGGGACGCATCCCGGCCTTCCGCGCGGTCGAGGGCGCCAACCTGGTGATCCGGCCCGGTGAGGTCGTCGGTCTCGTCGGCGAGTCGGGCTCCGGCAAGACGACCATCGGGCGCGCGGCCGTCGGTCTGCTGCCCGTGGTCGAGGGAACGCTCACGGTGGCCGGCGTCGAGCTGACCAAGCGGGACTCGAAGAAGCTGCGCTCCCTGCGGCGCAAGGTCGGCATGGTCTTCCAGGACCCGTCGTCGTCGCTGAACCCGCGGCTGCCGGTCGGCGAGAGCATCGGCGAGCCGATGTACCTGGCGGGGGTCGCCAAGGGCGACGCGCTGCAGAAGCGGATCGAGGAGCTGCTCGACCAGGTGCAGCTGCCGCGCAGCTACCGCAACCGCTACCCGCACGAGCTGTCGGGCGGGCAGAAGCAGCGCGTCGGCATCGCTCGTGCCATCTCGCTGTCGCCGGAGCTGCTGGTGGCCGACGAGCCGACGTCGGCGCTGGACGTGTCGGTGCAGGCCACGGTGCTGGAGCTGCTGCAGGACCTGCAGGCGCGGCTGAAGTTCGCGTGCCTGTTCGTCACGCACGACCTGGCGGTGGTCGACGTGCTGGCCGACCGCATCGCGGTCATGCGGGCCCGGTCGGATCGCTCCGGCCGGGCCCGCGTGGCGTCCGCGACGTGGACGAGATGTCCGGGAGAGTTCAGTTGCGGGTGTGATCGACCGATATCGCTCGCATGGGTGGTTCGTCCGGAGCGGAGGTCGTGGTGCGGCGTAGGTGGCTGGCAGGGTCGGGGGCCGTGGTCGCGCTGGTGATGGTGGCGGCGTGCACCTCGCAGACGCCGGAGCCGACGCGCACGGACACCGTGGTGGTCGCCGTCGCGGCGCCGTTCACCTCCCTGAACGGCGGGACCGCCGAGGGCCGCGGTCCGGGCAGCACCCTGGTGCGGTCGCTCGTGCAGGCCGGCTTCGTCTCGCTCGACCAGGACGGCTCCACGGTCCGCGACGAGGGCTTCGGCACCGTCGAGAAGGTCAGCGACGCACCCCTGACCGTGAGGTACACGATCGACCCGGCGGCGACCTGGTCGGACGGCACGGCCGTGACCACCGCGGACCTGCTGCTGGAGTGGGCGGCGCGCAGCGGCCAGCTCGACGACGTGACGCCCGAGCTCGACGCCCAGGGGGGCATCGTCAACAACGACGAGCTCGACGCCGGCGTGGCGTTCGCGGCCGCGTCGCCCGCGCTCGTGCAGGCGCAGCAGCTGCCCGCCGTGGAGGGCGCGACGCTCACCTTCACCTACGCCACGCCCGTGGCGGACTGGGAGGTGGCGCTCGACGTGAACCTCCCGGCGCACGTGGTCGGGCAGGTGGCGCTCGGTGTGGAGGACCCGACGGAGGCGGCCGCGGCGGTGTCCAGGGCCATCGCCGAGCAGGACAAGGCTGCGCTGAGCTCGATCTCGAAGACCTGGCGCGCGGACTTCGACGCCGACGCGCTCGCGCAGCACGTCGACCAGGCGGTCTCGACGGGGCCGTACGCGGTCGACCTGATCGTGCCGGGGGAGCGCGTCGAGCTGGTCCGCAACGACGAGTACCAGGGCGACGACGCCGCGCGGTACGAGCGCGTGGTCGTCCGCAGCGACCTGGACCCGCTCGAGGAGGTCGAGGCGCTGGCCGCCGGCTCGGTCGACGTGGTGACGCCCGCGGACACGACGGACGTCCTCGACGCGCTGGCCGACGTCACCGGGGCGCAGGTGCGCACGGGTGGCGACAGCACGCTCCAACTCCAGCTCCAGTCCGCCGGCGGGGGAGCGTTCGATCCCGCCACGTACGGGGGAGACGCGGCGGTCGCGTCGGCCGTGCGCCGGGCGTTCCTGCTCACCGTGCCGCGGGACGCCCTTGTCGCCACCGTCGTCGCCCCGCTCTGGCCGGAGGCGGTCGTGGCCGGTGCGGTGCTGCCGACGGTGGGCCCGGACGCCGGAGGTGACGTCGCGCCGAGCGGTCCGGCGGACATCGCGGGGGCGCGCCGGCTGCTGGCGGAGGCCGGGGTGACCGCGCCGGTCACGGTGCAGGTGCTGGCCAACACCACGGATCCCGTGCGCGCGGCGATGCTCTCGCTGATCACCGCCTCGGCGTCGGACGTCGGGTTCGAGGTCGAGCCGTACACCCCGGTCGAGGGACTCGGTCCTGACCTGGCCGGGGCACCCGACGCGTGGGACGCGGCGCTCGTCCCGGTGCCGCAGGCCGACCTGCCGGTCGACTCGGTGGTCGCACGGTGGCGGACGGGCGGCGCGACGAACGTCACCGGCTGGACCGACGCCGCGACGGACGCGGCGACCGCGACCCTCGCGCAGACCCTCGACCCCGCGGCAGTCGACGACCAGCTCGCCGCCGTCGCGGAGAGCCTCGACGCCGGTGGCGCGGCGCTCTCGCTGGTCCGGCAGCCGATCGTCGTCGCCACCCGGGGGTCCGCGGCAGCAACCGCGGGGAGCACCCCCGCCGCGCCCGACGTGCAGCCCTTGGCGCTCGGCCGTGCGGACCTCACGGACTGGTGGTCCTGGGCGCGCACCGCGGCCTGACGTGCGTCCGGTCACCTTCTGACGCACGCGGACGGGTGGGCGGGTAGAATCGATCGGCGCGGCCGACGACTCGGCGCGCTCCCCACCTTCTGAGATGAGTTCCCCCATGTCTGAGCCCACGACTGCGCCGGCAGCGCACACGTCGTCTGCCGGAACGAGCGTGCGTGCCGACCTGCGTAACGTCGCCATCGTCGCCCACGTCGACCACGGCAAGACGACGCTCGTCGACGCCATGCTGTGGCAGTCCGGCTCCTTCGGCTCCCACGCCCACGTGGACGAGCGCGCGATGGACTCGGGTGACCTGGAGCGCGAGAAGGGCATCACGATCCTCGCCAAGAACACGGCGATCCGGTACACGGGTCCCGCGGCAGCGGAGATCGGCGAGCCCGGCGGCATCACCATCAACGTCATCGACACCCCCGGCCACGCCGACTTCGGCGGCGAGGTCGAGCGCGGCCTGTCCATGGTCGACGGTGTCGTCCTGCTGGTCGACGCGTCCGAGGGCCCGCTGCCSCAGACGCGCTTCGTGCTGCGCAAGGCGCTCGYCGCCAAGCTGCCCGTCATCCTCGTCGTGAACAAGACCGACCGTCCCGACGCGCGGATCACCGACGTCGTGCACGAGGCGACGGACCTGCTGCTGGGCCTGGCGTCCGACCTGCACGAGGACGTCCCGGACCTGGACCTCGACGCGATCCTCGACGTGCCCGTCGTCTTCGCCGCCGCCAAGGCCGGCCGCGCGTCGCTGAACCAGCCCGCCGACGGTGGCCTGCCGGACTCGGAGAACCTCGAGCCGCTGTTCAAGACCATCCTCGAGCGGATTCCCGCGCCCACCTACACCGAGGGCGCGCCGCTGCAGGCGCACGTCACCAACCTCGACGCGTCGCCGTTCCTCGGCCGCCTCGCCCTGCTCCGCGTCTTCAACGGCACGATCCGCAAGGGTCAGACCGTCGCCTGGGCCAAGGCCGACGGCACGCTGGCGAACGTCAAGATCACCGAGCTGCTGGAGACCAAGGCGCTCGAGCGCGTCAGCACGGAGTCCGCAGGCCCCGGGGACATCGTCGCCGTCGCCGGCATCGAGAACATCACCATCGGCGAGACGCTGACCGACCCCGACGACCCGCGCCCGCTGCCGCTCATCACGGTCGACGACCCGGCCATCTCCATGACCATCGGGATCAACACGTCCCCGCTGGCCGGTCGCGGCGGCAAGGGCCACAAGGTCACCGCCCGCCAGGTCAAGGACCGCCTCGACAAGGAGCTCGTGGGCAACGTCTCGCTCCGCGTCCTGCCCACCGAGCGTCCCGACGCCWGGGAGGTCCAGGGCCGCGGCGAGCTGGCGCTGGCCATCCTGGTCGAGCAGATGCGCCGCGAGGGCTTCGAGCTCACCGTCGGCAAGCCGCAGGTGGTCACCAAGAAGGTCGACGGCCACGTGCACGAGCCGGTCGAGCGCATGACCATCGACGTCCCCGAGGAGTACCTCGGCGCCGTGACCCAGCTGCTCGCGCAGCGCAAGGGCCGCATGGAGACCATGTCCAACCACGGCACCGGCTGGGTCCGCATGGAGTTCCTGGTCCCCGCCCGTGGCCTCATCGGCTTCCGCACGCGGTTCCTCACCGACACGCGCGGCACCGGGATCGCGTCGTCCATCGCCGAGGGCTACGAGCCCTGGGCCGGTCCGATCGACACCCGCATCAACGGGTCGCTCGTCGCGGACCGCGCCGGTGCGGTGACGCCCTTCGCCATGATCAACCTGCAGGAGCGCGGCTCGTTCTTCGTCGAGCCCACGCAGGAGGTCTACGAGGGCCAGATCGTCGGCGAGAACTCGCGCAACGAGGACATGGACGTCAACATCACCAAGGAGAAGAAGCTCACCAACATGCGCTCCGCCACCGCGGACAACTTCGAGAACCTCGTCCCGCCGCGCAAGCTCACGCTGGAGGAGTCCCTGGAGTTCGCCCGCGAGGACGAGTGCGTCGAGGTGACGCCGACCACGGTGCGCATCCGCAAGGTGGTGCTCGACCAGACCGAGCGCGCGCGCATCACGGCACGCTCCAAGCGTTCCTGATCCCTGCATGACGGCAACCTCCGGCGGGCTCGTCGCGGTGCACGCGCACCCGRACGACGAGTCGCTGACGACCGGCGCGCTGCTGGCCACCTGGGCAGCGTCGCCTGGCCCACCTCGAGGGGGCCGGGCCGGCGCTCGCCGAGCACCGTGACCACGAGCTGGGCCGGGCGCTGGCCGCGCTAGGCGTCGTCGATCGCGGCTATCTCGACATGGTCCGCGGGTCGGTCGACCAGCGCTTCGAGGACTCCGGCATGGAGTGGGTCGGTACCGGCAGGGCCGGCCGTCCCGACGAGATCCCGCCCGGCGCGTTCGTCGGCGTGGGCCTCGAGGAGGCCGCCGAGCGCCTCGCCCGCGTCCTGCGCTCCCGCCGGCCGGACGTCGTCGTCACGTACGAGCCGGACGGCGGCTACGGGCACCCCGACCACGTCCGCGCACACGAGGTGACCCAGTGGGCCGTCGACTTCGCACGGTCGCGCACGGACGACGCGTCGCCGGCGTTCGACGTGCCGGTCGTCCTCTGGTCGGTGCAGGGACGGCTCGCCCTGCAGCGCGGCATGCGCGCCCTCGGCGGCGACGCGGTCCTCGCCGCCCTCGGCGCGTTGCGCGACGACCTGGAGCTGCCCGACCCGACGGCGGAGCTGCCGTCGGTCGCGGTGCCGGACGACGAGATCGAGGTCGAGGTCGACGTGCTGCCCGTGCGCGCCCGCGTCCTCGATGCCCTGCGTGCCCACGTCACGCAGGTGCAGGCGGTGCGCGCCATCGACGACGACCGTGCCCTCGTCGCCTGCTACGCGCTGAGCAACCGCATCCTCGCGCCGGTGCTGCCGAGCGAGACGTACCGTCGGGGCCCGGGTGGCTCAGGTGACGTCGCCTGGCCCGACGGCGTGCGGCCGGTAGCCTGACGCGCGTGCAACGCCTCTCCTCCGGTGCCCTCGGCACAGCCGCCCTGGCACTGGTGCTCGGTGTCGTCGTCGGCGCGCTCGGCACCGTGATGCACCGCAGCATCGAACCCTGGGGCGTCATCCTCTGCCTGGCGCTGGCACTCGCCGGTGCCGTGACCGCTCGGGCCTGGGCCGGGTTCGGGGCCCTCGCCGGCTACGCGCTCGGCCTCGTCGTCTCCGTGCAGGTGCTCTCCCAGAAGGGTCCCGGGGGAGACGTCCTGGTGCCGGACGGCCAGGTGATCGGCTGGGTGTGGGTGCTGGGCTCGATCGCGGTCACGATCCTGGTGGGCGTCCTGCCGAGCGGGCTGTTCGACGACCGGCCGCGTGCACCGCGGCCGCGGCCCGCTGTGGCGGACACCGACGGGGCGGACGCGGCGCCGTGAGCGAGGCCGTGACCCCCGACGTGTTCCGGGCGGCGGTCGGACGCCTCCCCGCCGGGGTCGCCGTGATCACCCTGCGGTGGCGCGGCACCCTGCACGCGATGACGGCCAGCGCGATCACGTCGGTCTCCCTCGAGCCGCCCATGCTCCTGTTCTGCGTGCACACCGACGCCCGGTTCCGGGACGCGCTCGACGACGTGGACACCTGGTCGGTGAGCGTCCTCGCCGACGACCAGGCGCACGCCGCCGACTGGCTCGCCTCCCCGGGGCGCCCCGCGATCGACCAGCTGGCGCGCGTCCCGCACCGGTCGGCCCCGGTCGCCGACGCGGTGTGGGTCGACGGCGCGGCCGCTTGGTTCGACTGCCGGACGGCGGCTGTGCACCGCGCCGGGGACCATGACGTGGTGGTCGGGTCGGTGCTCGCCGCGGAGCAGGGGTCGGCCGACGCGGGCGGGCTCGTTCACCTGCGCGGACGCCTCCGCCCCGTCCGCTGAGGGGTCTGTCAGCGCAGTCTTGGCAGGTCCCCCAGTCCGTCGGCGATCCGCGCGGCCGCCCGTGCCCCCCACCGAACGGGGCGCACTGGTGACCCGGACGGCGCACGGGTCGGCCCGGACGCCTCAGGAGCCCCCTCCGCACCACCAGCACCAAGCACGGCTCGCTCGGACGCTCACGGCAGGCGCCGGACGCGCGGCGCTGTGGTCACGGCGCGCAGCCGGGTGAGRAGTCCCGTCGCAGGTGGCGGCGCGGGCTCGCGGCTCAGCCTGGACCCGTAGACTCGCGCGGACGCGTTGTGCGCGTGTGGAGCAGCAGGGGAGCAGGATGAGCAACGGCACCAACCGCGACGAGCCCGGGCAGCGCAGCGAGGACGAGCAGCAGACGCCCGCCCCGGCCGATGCGAGCCGTCCGACGTCCGACCCGGTCTGGCCGGTGTGGGGCGGAGCGGGTGCCGTGACCCCTGCGGCCGAGACCCCTGCGGCCGAGAGCTCTGCCGACGAGGTTGCGGACGAGAGCGCCGCCGAGCCGGTCGCTGACGACGTGGCCCCTGACGACGTGGCCCCTGTCGAGGCCGGAGGTGACGAGGCCGCCACCGACGAGCCCGCCACCGAGGAGCCCGCCGCCGACGAGCCCGCCACTGACGGCATCGCGGCTGGCGAGCCGACGGATGGGGAGCCGGTCGCGGACGTGGCGGTCGACGGGGCCGACGACGAGCAGGCTGGCCCCGACCTCGAGCCGGACGGGCTCGCCGCCGACGAGCTGGCGAGTGCCGAGACTGCGGCCGACGAGCCGACCGCCGAGGTCGCCGAGGACCCGGTCGCCGGCGATGCCTCCGAGACTGTGAGCGCCGACGAGCAGACGACGCAGGACCCCGACTCCGCTGTGGTCGTCGACGAGCGCGACGGTTCCGGCGCCGACGAGCCCGTCGACGTCCCGGTCGAGTCCTCCGAGGCGTCCGCTCCGGTCGGTGTGGACGACTCCGTCGAGGTGGACGCGAAGGATGCCGAGCTCGACGATCCCGCGGTCGTCGAGACCCCTTCCGCCGGCGTTGAGAGCGCCGCCGACGTGACTGACGAGCCCACGGCCGTCGCCGACGAGGTCGAGGTTCCCGAGGCCGGTCTTGTGGCAGCCGAGACGCCCGCGGACGAGGTCACGCTCGACGAGGCGGACGGCGACGAGGTCGCCCCGGACGCTGTGGACGGCGTCGACGTCGCACTACTTGAAGCTGACGACGCAGCGGTCGTGCCCGGTGAGACAGGTGCCGACGAGGCCACCACCCTGGGCGGGGCAGCGGACCGCGACGAGATCGCCTTGGTCGACGGGGACGACGACGAGGTCGCCGTGGACGACGACGAGGTCGCTCTGGTCGACGGGGACGACGACGTCGCGCTGGTCGAGGCGGACGGCGTCGACGTGGCGCCCAGCGCGGCCGATGACGACGCGCTCCCACCCGGTGAGGCAGATGCCGACGAGGTCGCGCTGGACGAGACCGACGCCGACGACGACGTCGACGCGGTCGCTGACGAGGCCGCGGCCGCACCCGACGACGCTGCAGCGCGGGAGTCCGTCACCACGGCCGAGCAGTCCGCGAACCCGGCGGACGCGGACCCGACCCCCGCTGGACCGACCACCCCGACCGCGCCGGTTCCGGGCGCGCCGGAGTCTCCGGCTGCAGGACGCGATGATGCGACCGCGGTCATCGCGCCGGTCGTCGCGGCGATGCGACCGCGGTCATCGCGCCGGTCGTCGCGGC
>NZ_JBFUHU010000180.1:0-7649 GCF_056402235.1 Cellulomonas sp. P4_B5_2 | reverse complement strand
GGACACGACCACGCCGAGCGCCCCGGCGTCCTGCGCGACCGCGAGCGGCTCGGCGAGGCCCGGGTCGAGCTCGAGCGCCGCCATCTGCAGGTCGTTGTGCAGCGCGGCACCGAGCGCGCGAGGGTCCCCCGCCCGCAGCGCCTGCATCAGGGGCACGTCGTCCTCCGGGTCGGGCACGATCGCACCCGCGTGCAGGTCGTCGAAGGCGGCGTACACCGCGGCGGTCGACAACCCGCGGTCCTGCACCGCGAACGCCCAGTGGAACTCGCCCCGGCTGAGCGCGGCCGTCAGCAGGTGGCCGCGGCCCGACCCGACCGCCGTGTGGCCGGCGAGCGAGAACGGCACGTCCGACCCCAGCTGGGCCGCGAGGTCGAGCAGGTCGTCCCGGCTGAGCCCGGTGCGCCACAGGGCGTCGCACGCCACCAGCGTGGCGGCCGCGTCCGCCGAGCCGCCCGCCATGCCCCCCGCGACCGGCACGCCCTTGGTCAGGTGGAGGTGGACGCCGTCGTCGATGCCGGCGTGCTCGGCGAGCAGGTCCGCCGCGCGCAGGGCGAGGTTGGTCCCGTCCGTGGGCACCAGCTCGGCCTGCGGGCCGCTCACGGAGAGCGTGCGGCCCTCGGACGAGGTGGCGACGACCTCCTCGAACACCGACACGGCCTGGAAGATCGTCGACACCGGGTGGTACCCGTCGTCCTCCCGCGGGCCGACCCGCAGCGAGAGGTTGACCTTCCCGGGCGCGCGGACCCTGACCTCGTGATCGGGCAGCGGGGCCACGGGGGTCAGCGTCACGGCTCCACTGTGCCAGGTCGGGCGCCGCCCGGCCCGAGGGGCCCGAGGTGCTCGGCGATGCGCGCGAACCCGGCGATGTCCACCCGTTCGCCGCGAGCCTGCGGGTCCACACCGGCCGCCTGCAGCGCCGCCACGGCCGCATCGGCCGAGCCGGCCAGGGTCGACAGCGCGGACCGGAGCATCTTGCGGCGCTGTGCGAACGCGGCGTCGACCACGGCGAACACCGCCTCCCGCGACGCGTCGGTGGCGGGCGGCTCGCGGCGGTCGAAGCGGACCAGCGCCGAGTCCACGTTGGGGGCGGGCCAGAAGACCGTGCGTCCGACCGTGGCGGTGCGGCGGGCCGACGCGTACCAGGCCGCCTTGGCGGACGGCACGCCGTAGGTGCGGCTGCCGGGGGGCGCGGCGAGGCGGTCGGCCACCTCGGCCTGCACCATCACGAGCACCCGTTCGAGGGAGTCGAACCGCTCGAGGAACGTGAGCAGGACGGGGACCGAGACGTTGTACGGCAGGTTGGCGACGAGGGCCACGGGCGGCGGCCCGGGCAGCTCGTGCAGGTCCAGGGCGTCGGACAGCACGATGGTCAGACGGTCCCGGCCGGCCTCGTCGCGCAGCACCACCGGCTCGTCGTCGGCACCGTCGTGGATGGTCAGCCCGGGCACGTGGCGGGCGACCGTGCCGGGCAGGAGCCGGGCGAGCGTGGGGTCGATCTCCACGGCGACGACGTCGGCACCGGCCTCGAGAAGCCCCAGGGTCAGCGATCCCAGGCCGGGGCCGACCTCGACCACGCGGTCCCCCTCGGCGACGTCGGCCTGCCGCACGATCTTGCGTACGGTGCCGCCGTCGAGGACGAAGTTCTGGCCGAGGGCCTTGGTCGGGCGCACGCCCGCGCGCTCGGCGAGCTCGCGGATCTCCGCAGGCCCGAGCAGCGTGGTGGTGGTCGGCATGCGCACGAGCCTAGGCGAGCACGACGAGACCCCCGCCCAGGAGGCCTGGACGGGGGTCTCGCGTGTGATCAGCTGAAGAGGTTCTTCCCGCAGACCGGCCACTGACCGGCGCCCGAGCGGTTGTAGAGCATCTTGGCGCGGGCGGTCTGCTCGTCCGGCGAGGCCGCCGAGGGGAGCCCCGCGCCGCCGACGCCCTTCCACGTGGACAGGGAGAACTGGTACAGGCCGTAGTAGAGGCCGTTCGACGACACGATGGTGGGGTTGCCACCGGACTCGCAGCGCGCCAGGGCCGCCCAGTTGAGGGAGTCGGCACTGCCGCCGGCGGCAACCGGCGTGCCGGTCGCGGCGGGCGCCGCCGCGGTGGGGGTCTTGACGACGACCGGACGCTTCTTGGTGCCGACGCTGAGGACCTCGTCGAC
Organism: Cellulomonas sp. P4_B5_2; assembly: GCF_056402235.1. Taxonomy (NCBI): domain Bacteria; kingdom Bacillati; phylum Actinomycetota; class Actinomycetes; order Micrococcales; family Cellulomonadaceae; genus Cellulomonas; species Cellulomonas sp. P4_B5_2. Next base: position 5,497 of record NZ_JBFUHU010000180.1, on the reverse strand, counting down.
CGGGACCTGCGTGACGGCGTCGGAGACGGTGACGCGGCCGGACTCGACCCCGTCCACCGTGGTGACGCGCTCGACGAGCGTGCGGACGCCGGGCACGCCGGCCGTCAGCGTGCGCTTCTGGTCGGTGTAGCGCGAGGCGTCCTGCTGCGTGGTCGACGCGAACGCGACCTCGTGCGTGGTCGTGACGTCCTGCACGGCCACACGGTTGACGACCACCTGGACGCGCCCGGTGTCGCTCTGCACCACCGAGACGCGGTCCAGCGGGTTCAGCGTGATGCCCAGCTCGCCGAGCACCTGCGCGACGCGGGCGTCGGCGTCCGGGACGGCGAGCGTGGTGCCGTCGACCAGGACGTCGGCCGGGCCGTGCAGCGCCAGGTCCAGGGACAGCTCCGGGCGACCGCCGGCGGCGGACCGGGACGCGACGAGGGCCACGGCCTGACCGCGCGCGGCGAGCGAGTCGAGCGCCTCGTCGGCGGACAACGCGGTCGTCCACACGGACGTCTCCTGGCCGTCGATGCTGACCGCCACCTGGTGCGCGTGGCGCACGACGATCTCGGCGCCCTCGGGCAGCGCGCCCGTCAGGCTCACCTCGTCCCGGGCTCCGACGACCACACCCTGGTCCTCCAGGAGCCCGTCGACCGAGCCGGCGAACGTGCTGAGGTTCGTGATCTGGCCGTCGACGTCGAGCGACACCGACTTCTGCGCGTGCGCGAACGCTGCCGAGCCGCCCGCGAGGACGAGCGCGACCGCCGCGGCGGTGATCGGGAGGATGCGTGTCCGACCGGACCGCTGGTCCGTCGGGGAGAGCTCGTCCGGGGTGTCAGGCTCGGACGTGGCGCGGGATCGCGCGGACAGACCAGGGATCAGGGTCGAGAACTGCACGGGGCTCCAGCCGTCGAGGTGCCCGGGCACGGGGTGCGGAGCGTGCCGCTAGCGGCACCCGACGGTGGGCCTCTGGTTCGAAGCTCTGCGGACACCCGGAGGGGGGTGGCTCCCGTCGGTCCCGGATCCCCGATCCGGCCGTCACGGCGGCCCGCCTGGAGCGGGCGCCGACCACCCGGCAGGAAGGACAGCGGCACAGGTGGGCCACCGTCCAGATCGCCGAGCGTGACCGACCGTAACCGGATCGTGACCGAAACGCCAGGCGCGCCTCCCGCGCGATGCGCTAGAAGCGTGGCCCGTTCAGCCGTTCTCGCACGTCAGCGGCGTGAGCACCGTCACAGGGGCAATTGCCCCCGGAGGCGGACAGATCAGTACCAGCCCTTGGCCTGGCTGTGCGCGTAGGCACCGCACGGATCGCCGTAGCGGCCGCCGATGTAGTTCAGTCCCCAGGTGATCTGGGTGGCCGGGTTGGTCCGCCAGTCGTCGGCCACCGTCGCCATCTTGGTGCCCGGCAGAGCCTGCGGGATGCCGTAGGCGCCCGACGACTTGTTCTCGGCGTTCACCCGCCAGCCGCTCTCCTTGTTCCAGAGCGCGAGCAGGCACGCGAACTGGTCGTCGCCCCACCCGCGGGCCGCCGCCATCTCCTTGCCGAGCGCCTGCGCGGTGCCCGGCTCGACCGCAACCACGGACGGGTCCGGAAGCTCGGCCGTGCCGACCTTCGTGATCTGCGTGACGGGCGCGACCGTGACCACCGAGGCGATCGGCGTGCGGCCGGTGACGACGCCGCCGACCACCTGCAGCTCGTACGTCGTGGTGCGGACGCCGGCCTTGCCCTTCGTCGCGATGACCGTGTTGCCCTTGACCATCCCCGGGTCCTCGACCTCCTGGGACTCGAACGGCATGGCCTCGGTCACGGTCTCGCCGCCGGTGCTCGCGCGGGTCACCAGGACCACGAGCCCGTCGACCGCGGTGGCGTCGAGGGAGACCGACACCTGGTCGCCGTCGCCCAGCACGAGGCCGATGTCGCGCAGCGAGTCGCGGACCGTGGCAGCGCTGCTCACGCCGTCGATGACCTGGCCGTCGACCACGAGGTGCAGGGTCTTGAGCGTCGAGACGCGCAGGGTGTCGCGGCCGAGCGACGCGGACCGGGACGCCGACAGGCGCACGTCGTCGCCGCGCAGGCCGAGTCCGTCGACCGCCTCGCCGACCGTCAGCGCCGTGGTCCACACCGAGCGCTCGGAACCGTCGACCTCGACCGCCAGCTCCCGCCCGTGCCGGACGACGATCTGGCCGGACCGCGCGATGGGCTGGTCGACGGCGGGGGCGACGAGGTCGCGATCCCCCACCTCGATCTCCGCGCTGGCGAGCATGTCGCCGACCGTGCGACCGAACGCCTCGACCTCGACCGAGGTCCCGTCGACGTCGACCGTGACCGTCTTGTGCAGGACCGCGAACGCGCTGGTCGCTGCGGCGACGACGGCGAGCACGGCCGCCTGGGCCACCACGCGCGCGGCACGTCGACCACGGAGTCCGCGACGCTGGGTCGCACGCTCCTGATCGGGCCTCACGCGGTGGGTCCTCTCGACACAAAGGATGCGTCCGTCCTGGACGCAGGTCCGACCGTAACCGATCCGTGACCGAGGCGGTAACCCGAGGTCCGGCCTCCGGGCCCGGGATCACCCGACTGTCCGCCGACAGACCGGGTCAAACCGCTCACCACGAGCCGTAGACGGCCTCGGACGTGGCCGCGAGCGCGGTGCACACGTCTTCGAGAGACCGGCCGGTCACCTCCGCGACCGTCCGGACCGTCCCGGGCAGCAGGTAGGGCGCGTTCGGGCGGCCGCGGAACGGGTGCACGGTCAGGTAGGGCGCATCGGTCTCGACCAGCAGCTGCGACGGCGGGACCTCGCGCAGGGCGGCGCGCAGCTCGTCGTTGGCGCCGAACGAGACCGGACCGGCGAACGACAGGTACCAGCCGTGCGAGACCGCCAGGCGCGCCAGCGACGCGTCGCCCGAGAAGCAGTGGAAGACCGTGCGGTCCGGGGCACCGTCGGCCAGGAGCACCTCCACGACCTCGTCGTGCGCGTCTCGGTCGTGGATCTGCAGCGCGAGGCCCAGCTCCTTGGCCAGCGCGATGTGGGTGCGGAACGCCTCGCGCTGCACCTCACGCCCCTGGGGACCGGCGCGGAAGTGGTCGAGGCCGGTCTCGCCGATCGCGCGGATACGGGGGTTGGCGCGCGCGACGAGCTCGACGAGGTGGAAAGCCTCCTGGAAGCGCCCCATCGCTGCGAGGTCGTCAGGGTGCTCGGGCAGCTTCCCGTCGGGCGCGATCTCGCGGACACCCTCGTGCAGGACGGCCTCGTTCGGGTGGATCGCCACCGCCCCGAGCAGCTCGGGGTGCTCCTGCACAACCGCGTGGGTCCACCGGATCGCCTCGACGTCGCACCCGACCTGCACCATGCGCGTCACGCCGACCGCCGCCGCCCGCGCCAGGTGCGCAGCCAAGTCGGCCGAAGGACCGTCGACCGCCGTGCCGTCGTCATCGCGGGTCCAGCCGGGCGCTTCCCACGTCACCACCGAGTCGAGGTGCGTGTGGTTGTCGACGACCGCGAACGGCAGCGGCTCGGGCGGCGCGGGCCAGCCGCGCTCCCCCTTCGACCTCGCCATCACGCCTGGCGCAGCCGCTCGAGCTCCTCCTCGACGATCGAGTCGTCGAGCTTGGTGAACACCGGCACCGGCTTGGCCACGGGGGTGCCCGGCACCACCTGCTCGGAGCGCCACGGCGCGACCGTGCGGCCGAGCTCGTAGTCGCCCGTGATGATCGGGTAGTGGCGCGAGTCGTCGTCCAGGTCGGTGACCTCGTCGATGCGCGGCAGCGGCGAGAACGTCCCCGTGCGCCCGAACGTCTCGTGCACCTGCTGGGCCGAGTGCGGCAGGAACGGCGACAGCAGCGTGTTGGCGTCGCTGACCGCCTGCGCGGCCGTGTGCAGCACCGTGCCCAGGCGGTCGCGGTCCTGCGTCAGCTTCCACGGCTCGGTCTCGGAGATGTACCGGTTGGCCTCCTGGACCACGCGCATCGCCTCGCTGACCGCGGCCCGGTTGCGGTGGGTGCCGAGCAGCTCGCCGACCTTGCCGAAGCCCGCCGACGTCGTCGCGAGGAGGCCCTGGTCCACCGGCTGCAGCTCGCCCGGCGTCGGGATCTCGCCGAAGTTCTTGGCGATCATGCTCGCGGTCCGGTTGACCAGGTTGCCCCAGCCGGCCACCAGCTCGGAGTTGGTGCGCGTCTTGAAGTCCGCCCACGTGAAGTCCGAGTCCTGGTTCTCCGGCCCGGCGACCGACAGGAAGTACCGCAGCGCGTCCGGCTGGTACCGGGACAGGACGTCGCGCACGTAGATGACGACGCCGCGCGACGAGCTGAACTGCTTGCCCTCCATGGTGAGGAACTCGCTCGACACCACCTCGGTCGGCAGGTTCAGGGTGCCGAACTGCCCCGGCGAGCCGCCCTTCGTCCCGCGACCGTCGTAGGCCAGCAGCTCGGCCGGCCAGATCTGCGAGTGGAACGTGATGTTGTCCTTGCCCATGAAGTAGTAGCTCAGGGCCTCGGGGTCGTTCCAGAACGGGCGCCACGCGTCCGGGTCGCCCTTGCGGCGCGCCCACTCGATCGACGCCGACAGGTACCCGATGACCGCGTCGAACCACACGTACAGGCGCTTGTTCGGGTTCTCCTCCCACCCGGGCAGCGGCACCGGGATGCCCCAGTCGATGTCCCGGGACATGGCCCGCGGGCGCAGGTCGTCGATGAGGTTGAGCGAGAAGTTCAGGACGTTGGGCCGCCAGTCGGTCCGCGTCTTCAGCCACGCCTCCAGGGCGCTCGCGAACGCCGGCAGGTCCAGGAAGAAGTGGTTCGACTCGACGAACTTCGGCGTCTCACCGTTGATCCGGCTGTGCGGGTTGATCAGGTCGATCGCGTCCAGCTGGTTGCCGCAGTTGTCGCACTGGTCGCCGCGCGCGCCGTCGTACCCGCAGATCGGGCAGGTGCCCTCCACGTACCGGTCCGGCAGGGTGCGGCCGGTGCTCGGCGAGATGGCGCCCATGGTCGACTGCTCGATCATGTAGCCGTTCTTGTGCACCGTGCGGAACATCTCCTGCACGACCGCGTAGTGGTTGCGCGTCGTCGTGCGCGTGAACAGGTCGTACGACAGGCCCAGGTTGGTCAGGTCCTCGACGATCACGCGGTTGTACCGGTCCGCCAGCTCCTGCGGGCTCACACCCTCCTGCTCGGCGAGCACCAGGATCGGCGTCCCGTGCTCGTCGGTGCCGGAGACCATGAGCACCTCGTTGCCCGCCATCCGCATGTACCGGCTGAAGATGTCGGAGGGGACACCGAAGCCGGCGACGTGACCGATGTGGCGGGGGCCGTTCGCGTAGGGCCACGCGACGGCCGAGAGGATGCGAGACATGCGCCGATCCTAGGTGAGCGGCGCGACGGCTTTCAGTCGACCACCACGCGCAGGATGCGGTCGTCCCCCGGGCGGATGCTGCCGCGGCCGTCGGTGTTCCCCGTGACCACCCACAGTGACCCGTCCGGGGCGGGCTCGACCGCACGCAGCCGGCC
>NZ_JBFUHU010000179.1:0-7721 GCF_056402235.1 Cellulomonas sp. P4_B5_2 | reverse complement strand
GCCCGGGATCATCCCGCTGCGACCGCTCGGGATGGGCGAGATCTACGACGGCGCCTTCCGAGCGGTCCGTGCGAACCCCCGCGTCATGTTCGGGCTCGCCGCGCTCGTGGTGACCCTCGCCGTCACGATCCAGTCGATCATCCAGTGGTACGTCACCGGTCTCGTCGCGCCGCAGCTGTCCGACCTGTCGAGCGAGGTGGACCCGTCCGGGCAGATGGGGTTCGCCGAGCAGATGGGCTCGTCCGCGGGCCTGCTCATCTCCACCCCCGTCACCGCGCTCGCCACGACGATCCTCACCGGGCTGCTCATCGTGTCGGTGAGCCGCTCCGTGCTCGGCCAGGTGGCCACCGTCGGCGAGGTCCTGCGCTCGTGGCGCGTCTGGCTCGTGGTCGGCTTCACGTTCCTGAGCGGGGTCGCCGTCCTCGTCGTGGCATCGGTGCTGACCACGGGCGTCGTGCTCCTCGCGGTGAACGACCAGATCGGGCCGGCAGTGCTCCTCGGCCTGGCCGGGGGGCTCGCGTTCGTGGTCGCCGCCGTCTGGTTCTCCACCCGGACGCTGCTGGTGCCCCCGGCGCTGATGCTCGAGGGCAAGAAGTTCTGGCCCACGATCGCGCGTGCGTGGCGCCTGACGCGCGGCAGCTTCTGGCGACTGTTCGGCATCTACCTGCTGACCAGCATCCTGGCCGGGATCATCGCGCAGATCATCGTCTTCCCGGCCACCCTGATCGCCCAGCTCGTCCTGCGCGACCCCACCGCGACGTCGTTCGGCTCCTTCGTCGTGATCGGGATCGCCAACGTCATCGCCTCGACCCTCTCGACCACGTTCGTGTCGTCGGTCGTCGCCCTGCTCTACATCGACGTGCGCATGCGCCGGGAGGGCCTGGACGTGGAGCTCGCCCGCGCCGCGGAGAGCACGGCGTGATCCTGCCTGCCCGGGTGGCGGTCGGCGTCCCGGTCGAGCCGGACGCCGCGACCGGGCGGCGCTGGGCGACCGAGGAGCTGCTCGACCCCGTCTACCACCAGCAGCGCTCGCTGCTCAGCCGGCTGTGGGACTGGCTGGCGGAGCAGCTGGCCGGGTTGCGCACCCCGGCCGCGATCGATCCCATCGCGGTGCTGGTCGTCGTCGGCATCATCGTCGCCGTCGTGGTGGTCGCGTTCCTCGTCGCGGGCCCGGTGCGCGTCTCGCGGCGCGGCTCGTCGGACCGCCGGGTCCTGGACCACGACGACGCGCGGACGGCCGAGGAGATCCGGGCCGCCGCCGACGCCGCGGCGTCCCGAGGAGACTGGGCGCTCGCGGTGCTGGAGCGCTACCGGACGATCGTGCGCGGGCTCGAGGAGCGCACCGTCCTGGAGGAACGGGTGGCCCGGACGGCGCACGAGGCCGCGCTGGCCGCCGCCGCACGGTTGCCGTCGCTCGGCGACGACCTCGTCGCGGCCGGACGAACGTTCGACGACGTGGCGTACGGCGACGAGCCGGCCACGGCCGACGACGAGCGCCGGCTGCGGGAGCTCGACGGTCGCGTCCGGGACACCCGTCCGACGACCACCTCCGGCGTGGCCGACCTCGCCGTGGCGGCGCCCCGATGAGCGCACCCACCGTGACCACGGCGCACGCACCGGTGGTCGGTGACGGCACGTCGGTCCGCAGCCGGTCGGCCCGGCGCTGGCGGCGGGCGCGGTGGTGGCTCGCCCTGCTCGGGCTCGTCGTGGTGGCCGGCATCCTGTCCGCCCTGCCCGAGCCGCGCACGTCGACGCTCACCCTCGCCCCGGACAACCCCGGTGACCTCGGCGCGCGCGCAGCCGCGCAGATCCTCGGGCGGCAGGGCGTCGACGTCCGGTACGTGCGCCACATCGCGGAGGTCCGGTCCCTCGCGGTCCCCGGCTCGACGGTGCTCGTCGTGGGCGACTACCTGCTCGACGCGGACCAGATCGACGTGCTCGACGCCACCGGCGCCGACCTGGTGGTGGTCGACGCAGGGTGGGCCCTCGGGCTGCTGACTGACACGATCGCGGGCGGCGGGGGCACCGGGGGCGAGCCCGAGGTCCGCTCGGCGGAGTGCGACGACCCGGACGCGGTAGCGGCGGGATCCGTCACCGCGCGGGGCTCGCTGCTGGCCACCGGGCCGGGCGCGGTCGTCTGCTTCCCCGCTCCCGGGACGGACACCGACCTCGGCGGCGCGTACGCGGTGACCGAGTCGGACGGGCGCCGGATCGTCGCGCTCGCCGACGTCGCGCCCCTGACCAACCAGCACCTCGCCGAGCAGGGCAACGCCGCCCTCGTGCTGCGAGCGCTCGGCCGGCACGAGCAGCTCGTCTGGTACATCCCCTCGCTCGACGACGTCGGCGCGGGCGACGGGTCCGCCGACGCCRCCCCCGGCCAGCTCCTGCCCCCGGTCGTCCCGATCCTGGCGCTGCAGCTCCTGCTCGTCGTCGTCGTGGCCGCTCTGTGGCGCGGGCGGCGGCTCGGGCGGCTGGTGACCGAGCGGCTGCCTGTGGTCGTCCGCTCCGGCGAGACGACCCGCGGTCGCGGCCGGCTGTACCGACGGTCCCGGTCCTACGGTCATGCGGCCGCCGCCCTGCGGGCCGGCACAGCCGCGCGCAGCGCCACCCGGCTCGGGCTGCCCCGCTCCGCGCCGGCCCCCGTGGTCGTCGACGCCGTCGCGCGCGCCACGAGCCGCCCGGCACCGACCGTCGAGGCCCTGCTGTACGGACCCCCACCGACCGACGACCGCGGGCTGGCCCAGCTGGCCCGTGACCTGGACCATCTCGAGAGCGAGGTTCACCGAACGTGAGCGACCAGAGTCCCTCCTGGGGAACGACCGCACCCACCGCCCAGCTGCACCACCCGTCCGAGGAGCTGCGGGCCGCCCTGGGCACCGTGCGCGCCGAGGTGGCCAAGGCGGTCGTCGGGCAGGACGCGGCCGTCAGCGGTCTCGTCATCGCGCTGCTCTGCCGCGGCCACGTGCTGCTCGAGGGGGTGCCGGGGGTCGCCAAGACGCTCCTCGTGCGCGCGCTCTCGGCGGCGCTCGACCTGCAGACCAAGCGCGTCCAGTTCACCCCGGACCTCATGCCCGGCGACGTGACCGGCTCGCTGGTGTACGACGCCCGCACCGCCGAGTTCTCGTTCCGCGAGGGTCCGGTGTTCACCAACCTGCTGCTCGCCGACGAGATCAACCGGACGCCGCCGAAGACGCAGGCGTCGCTGCTCGAGGCCATGGAGGAGCGTCAGGTGTCGATCGACGGCACCCCGCGCCCCCTGCCCGACCCGTTCCTGGTCATCGCGACGCAGAACCCGGTCGAGTACGAAGGCACGTACACGCTCCCCGAGGCGCAGCTCGACCGGTTCCTGCTCAAGCTCGTCCTCCCGCTGCCCGAGCGCGACGAGGAGATCGAGGTGCTGAGCCGGCACGCCGCCGGCTTCGACCCACGCGACCTCGCCGGTGCCGGCCTGCGCCCCGTGGCGACGGCGGACATGCTCGCTCGCGCACGGGCCGAGGTGGCGCGCGTGCAGGTGGCCCCCGAGGTGCTCGGCTACGCGGTCGACGTCTGCCGGGCCACCCGCCGGTCGCCGTCGCTCTCGCTGGGCGTCTCCCCCCGTGGCGCGACCGCGCTGCTTGCCACGTCGCGCGCGTGGGCGTGGCTGTCCGGCCGGGGCTACGTGACGCCCGACGACGTCAAGGCCCTCGCCCACCCGACCCTGCGGCACCGGGTCCAGCTGCGCCCCGAGGCCGAGCTCGAGGGCGTCAGCACGGAGAGCGTGCTGGACACGGTGCTCGCGTCCGTGGCCGTCCCCCGCTGACGTGGCCGTCACCTGGCGCGCGGTCGTCCTGGCCGCGCTCGGGCTCCCGGTGGTGTTCCTCGTGCCCGCCACCGGGACCGTGCTGCTGTGGGCGCTGCTCGTCGTGGTCGCCTGCGCGGTGGACGTCGCGCTGGCCGCCTCGCCCCGGGAGGTCGCGGTCCGGCGGGACGTCCCGGCGTCGGTCCGCCTGACGGAGCCGTCGTCGTCGACGCTGACCCTGTCCCACCTGGGCCGGCGCCGGCTGCGCGGCGTCGTGCGCGACGCGTGGCCGCCGTCGACGGGCGCGCAGGTCGACCGGCACCCGCTGGACGTCGCGCCGGGCGACGGCGCCCGCGTCCGCACCGTCCTGGTCCCCACGCGGCGCGGCGACGCGCACGCCGACCGCGTCACGATCCGCACCCTCGGCCCGCTCCGGCTGGCGGGAAGGCAGGCCTCGCTCACCGTGCCGGGACGGCTCCGTGTGCTGCCTGAGTTCGCGTCGCGGCGGCACCTGCCCAGCCGGCTCGCGCGCCTGCGGGAGCTGGACGGACGGGCGGCGGTGCAGGTGCGTGGTCCGGGCACGGAGTTCGACTCCCTGCGCGAGTACGTGATCGGTGACGACGTGCGCTCGATCGACTGGCGCGCGACGGCCCGGCGCTCGGACGTCGTGGTGCGCACGTGGCGTCCGGAGCGCGACCGGCGCGTGCTCATCGTGCTCGACACGGGCCGCACGTCCGCGGTCCGCGTGCTCGACGCCCCGCGGCTGGACGCGTCCATCGAGGCCGCCCTGCTGCTCGCCGCCCTGGCGACCAAGGCGGGCGACCGCGTCGAGCTCCTCGTCTTCGACCGCAAGGTCCGCGGCCGGGTGGCCAGTGCGACCGGTGCCCGCGTCATGGCCCAGTTCGCCGACACGTTGGCGCTCGCCGAGCCGGCGCTCGTGGAGACCGACTGGCCCGGGGTCGTGGCGCAGGTCCGCCAGCGGCTCAGCCAGCGGGCGCTGGTGGTGCTCCTGACCGCCCTCGACCCGGCGGCGGTCGAGCAGGGTCTGCTCGGCGTGGCCGGCCAGCTGACGGAGCGGCACCAGGTGGTGCTCGCGTCGGTCTCGGACCCCGAGGTCGACACCCTGCGCACGTCCCGCGACGGCGCCGCGGCGGTGTTCGACGCCGCGGCGGCCGAGCGCGTCGGGCTGGAGCGCGCCGCCGTGTCCGTGCGGCTGCGCCAGCGCGGTGCGGAGGTGGTCGACGCCCTGCCCGACGACCTCGCACCTCGCCTCGCGGACACCTACCTGGCCCTGAAGGCGGCGGGTCGGCTCTGAGGGCTGTGGGCACCGCCAGGTAGGTTCCGAACCGTGCCCGACCTGCTCACCCGCGCCCACCTGAACCGTGCGCTGCTCGCGCGCCAGCACCTGCTCGCGCGCCGCCCCGGTCCCGCGATCGAGGTCGTGGACCACCTGGTGGGCCTTCAGGCGCAGAACGCGTGGTCGCCGTACGTCGGACTCTGGAGCCGGGTCGAGGGGTTCCGCACCGACGAGATCGGTGCCGCGTTCTGGGACCGTTCCGTCGCCCGGATCGCGGTGATGCGCAGCACGATCCATCTCGTCACGGGGGCGGACGCGCTGCTGCTGCCCGGCCTGATCGCCCCGCTGCACGCCAAGGACCTCCGGGTCAACGCGCAGCACGGTGCCGCGCTGCGCACGCTCGACGTCGCCGAGGTCACAGCCGCGGCCCGCGCGCTCGTCGAGGAGGAGCCCCGGGTGACCACCGCGCTGGGCAGCCTCCTCGCACAGCGGTGGCCGGACGTCGCACCGAGCACGCTGGCCTACGCCGCGCGCGGGACCCTTCCCCTGGTCCAGGTGCCACCCCGGGGCGTGTGGGGACGGTCGGGAGCGACCACCTGGACCACCGCGTGGGCGTGGCTGGGGCCGGAGCTCACCGCCGCGGCACCCGACCTGACCGACCCGCAGGTGCTCGCCGCCGAGCAGGAGCGGTTCGTGCGCCGCTACCTCGCCGCGTTCGGCCCGGCCTCCGTCGCGGACCTGCAGAGCTGGAGCGGGCTCACCGGGATGCGCGCCGTGGTGGACCGCCTCGACCTCGTCCGGTACCGCGCCGAGCCGTCGCCGGGGGCGGTCCGCGAGCGCGAGGTGCTCGACCTGCCGGGTGCCCCGCTGCCGGACCCGGACGTGCCGGCACCCCCGCGCTTCCTGGCGGACTACGACAACGTGCTGCTGGGCCACGCCGACCGGACCCGGATCATCTCGGCCGAGCACCGCCCGTACCTGGCCAGCCCGAACGGCGTGGTGCCGGCCACCTTCCTGCTCGACGGCCGGGTCGCGGGGACGTGGGACGTGCCGCGCGACCGCCGGAGCGGCGGCACGGTCACGCTCACCGTGCGACCGTTCGCCCGCCCGACAGCGACCCAGCGCGAGGAGCTTCAGGTCGAGGCCGAGGGTCTGGTCGAGCTCATGGCTGCCGAGGCGGACGAGCGCCGGGTCGTCGTGGTCGACCCGGGCTAGTCAGCCGGCGGTCGCCAGCACGTAGCCCGCGCGGTCCGCCTCGAGGTCACCGGTGTGCCCCGCCCGGACGGCCCGCCGGCCGAGGACCAGCGTGTAGGCCCAGAAGGCCGTCAGGGCGACGACGCCGATGCCCACCTTGACGGCCCACGGCAGGCCCGAGCCGGTGACGAACCCCTCGACCAGGCCGGAGACCGCGAGCACACCCACCAGGCCGATCGCCACGGTGAACAGCGCGCGGGCCTCCTGCGCCAGTGCGTGCCCGCGCGTCCGGGGTCCCGGGTCGATCCAGGTCCAGAAGATGCGCAGCCCCGCGGCGCCCGCGACGAACACCGCGGTGAGCTCGAGCAGCCCGTGCGGTGCGATGAGCTGCAGGAACACGTCGAGCTCCCCGTACGACGCCATCATGCCGCCGGCGGCCCCCACGTTGATCGCGTTGGAGACCTGGAAGTACACCGGCCCGATGCCGGTGATGCCGGTCGCGATGCAGACGGCGGTCAGCCACGCGTTGTTGGTCCACACCATCGCCGCGAACCCCGCGCCCGGCGTGTAGTACTCCGCGAACGACTGCTCGACGTACTGCTCACGCTGGCTCGGGGTGCCCATCGACGCGAGGGCCTCGGGCTGCGTGGCCACCCAGACCCCCGCGGTGATGCTCAGCACGAGGAACGCCACCATGACGGCGACCGTCCACCACCGGATGCGGTACAGGGCCGCGGGCAGCGCGACCATCACGAACGCGGTGACGTCGCGCCAGCTGGGCTCGTGCGTGCCGGCGATCGCGGCGCGTGCACGCCCGACGAGCATCGACAGCCGGGTCACCATCTCGGGGTCGGGCGCGGCCGACCGGACGGACGACAGGTCGGTGGCGACCGCCTGGTAGAGCCGCACCAGCTCGTCGGCCTCGGCACCCGTGCGGCRCCGCTGACGCACCAGCGCGTCCAGCCGTGCCCAGTCGGCCGAGCGTGCCCGCTCGAAGGCGTCGAGATCCATGCCGCACAGCCTGCCATCCCCGGGGTGCGGCAGCGGCTAACCTGCCCACCATGGACGGCATCATCACGGGCGAGGGTGTCGTCCTCGACGCACGCCCGACCTCCGCGGCCACCCGCCTGCTCGCCGCGCTCCTGGATCTCCTGCTGCTCGCCGTCGTCGGCGTGGTGCTCCTCATCGCGCTGGGCGCGGTCTCCGGGGGGGTGTCCGAGGAGGTCGGCCGCATCGCCGCCATCGTCCTGGTCGCCACCATCACGGTGGTGGTCCCCACGACGGTCGACACGCTGACCCGCGGCCGCTCGCTCGGCAAGCTCGCGACGGGCATCCGCATCGTGCGCGACGACGGCGGTCCGCTGGTGTTCCGGCAGGCCCTGGTGCGGGCGCTCGTCGGCTTCGTGGAGCTCTGGCTCACCCTCGGCACGGTCGCGCTGATCACCTCGATCG
>NZ_JBFUHU010000178.1:0-7741 GCF_056402235.1 Cellulomonas sp. P4_B5_2 | reverse complement strand
CGGAGTGCACCACGTCCCCGGTGAGCGGGTGCAGCGTGGCGATCGCCTCGATCTCGTCGCCGAAGAACTCGATCCGGAYGGCSAGCTCCTCGTASRCCGGGATGATCTCGACSGTGTCSCCSCGSACSCGGAACGTSCCGCGSGTGAACGCSAYGTCGTTGCGGKTGTACTGCATGGTCACGAACTTGCGCAGGAGCTGGTCGCGGTCCACCTGGTCGCCCACGGAGAGCGTCACCATGCGGTCCACGTACTCCTGCGGCGTCCCGAGGCCGTAGATGCAGCTCACGGACGCGACCACGATGACGTCCCGGCGGGTGAGCAGCGAGCTGGTGGCCGAGTGCCGCAGGCGTTCGACCTCGTCGTTGATCGACGAGTCCTTCTCGATGTAGGTGTCCGTCTGCGCGATGTACGCCTCGGGCTGGTAGTAGTCGTAGTACGAGACGAAGTACTCGACGGCGTTGTTGGGCAGCAGCTCCCGGAACTCCGTGGCCAGCTGCGCGGCGAGCGTCTTGTTCGGGGCCATGACGAGCGTCGGACGCTGGACCTGCTCGATGAGCCAGGCCGTCGTCGCGGACTTGCCGGTACCCGTGGCACCGAGCAGCACGACGTCCTTCTCCCCTGCCTTGATGCGCTCGGTCAGCTCCTTGATCGCCTTCGGCTGGTCGCCGGACGGCGTGTACTCGGAGATCACCTCGAACGGCGCGACGGTCCGCTGGAGATCGGTGACTGGACGCATGCCACAACCGTACGTGCCACCACCGACACCCGCGTCGGCGGGAGGTCAGGCGAGCGTGCCGGCGGACTCCCGCAGGTCCGTGGTCGTCGACAGCGCGGCTCGCAGGAGGGCGTGCAGCGCCGAGGCCGCGTCGCCGACCTCCATCGACGCACCACCGTCGTCGACCTGGGCCGGCGTGCGCGGCACGTGCACGAAGCCGCTGCGGACCTCGGGCCGTGACGACAGCAGGTGCTGCAGCGCGTAGAACGTCGCGTTGCAGACGTAGAGACCGGCGGTGTTCGAGACCTCGACCGGAATACCGGCGTCGCGCACCGCTGCGGCGCACGCCTTGACCGGCAGCGTGGAGAAGAACGCTGCGGGGGCCCCCGCGATCACGGGGACGTCGACCGGTGCCGACCCGTCGACGTCCGGGATCCGGGCGTCGATCAGGTTGACGGCGACGCGCTCCACCCCGACTGCCGCGCGACCACCCGCCTCGCCGACGCACACGACCAGGTCGGGCGACGTCTCCGCGATCGCCACCCGCAGCTGCTGACGAGCTCCCCGGAACGAGACGGGGAGCTCACGCACCACGAGCTCGTGCGGCGCGGTCCACCGCGAGGCGAGCTCCTGGACCGCGAGCCACGACGCGTTCACACTCTGCCCGTCGAACGGGCCGAAACCGGTCAGCAGGACGCGCGTCACGGGGTCTCGGCCGCGAGCTCGTCCGCCCGCTCCACCGCGAGCCGGTCCCAGAGCTCGTCCACCTGAGCCCGCAGGGAGTCGTCGCTCCCGGTGCCGTCCAGCACGACGTCCGCGACCGCGAGCCGCTCGTCGTCGCTCGCCTGCGCCGACACCCGCGCCTCGGCCTCGTTGCGGTCCATGCCGCGCAGCCGGACCAGGCGCTCGACGCGCAGCACCGCGGGTGCGTGCACCACCACGAGCACGTGGAACGCGTCCGCCTGGCCGGTCTCGACCAGCAGCGGGATGTCGTGCACGACGACGGCTCCGTGGTCGGTCACCGCGGCGGCGGCCTCGCGCTCGGCGGAGMGCCGACGGACKACCGGGTGCACGATCGCGTCCAGTCGCGCCCGGGCCGCCGGGTCGGTGAACACGATCGACGCGAGCGCTGCCCGGTCCAGCGAGCCGTCGGCCCCGAGCACGCCGGAGCCGAACTCCTCGACGACCGCGTCGAGCCCGGCGGACCCGGTCGCCACGGCCTCCCGCGCCAGCACGTCGGAGTCGATCACCACCGCCCCGAGCTCAGCCAGTCGCCGTGCCGCGACGGACTTGCCGGCCGCGATCCCGCCTGTCAGTCCGATGCGTTGCATCCGACCATCCTGCCCTGCCTTCGACAGATACGCCGATGGCCGGCCACCTCGGAAGGTGACCGGCCATCGAGCGGGTGGGTTCAGTTACCCGTGAGCTTCTCGCGCAGAGCGGCGAGCGCCTCGTCGGACGCGAGCGTGCCCGCGGCCTCCTCGGTGGACGACGAGTACGTCGACGGCACCGGGCCGGCGGACGAGCTCGACGAGCTGGACGAGGACGTCGCACCCTCGGCGGCGCCGCTGGCGGCCTCCGCGTCGGCCTTCGCGGCGTCGGCGACCTGCTTGCGGTGCGCCTCCCAGCGCTCGTGGGCCTGCGCGTACTGCGCCTCCCACACCTCGCGCTGTGCCTCGAAGCCCTCGAGCCACTCGTTCGTGGCCGGGTCGAAGCCCTCGGGGTACTTGTAGTTGCCGGCGTCGTCGTACTCGGCCGCCATGCCGTACAGCGCGGGGTCGAAGTCCTCGCTGGCCGGGTCGAAGCCCTCGTTCGCCTGCTTGAGCGACAGCGAGATGCGGCGACGCTCCAGGTCGATGTCGATGACCTTGACGAAGACGTCGTCGCCGACCTGGACGACCTGCTCCGGGATCTCGACGTGGCGCACGGCCAGCTCCGAGATGTGGACCAGGCCCTCGATGCCATCCTCGACGCGCACGAACGCACCGAACGGAACCAGCTTGGTGACCTTGCCGGGGACGACCTGACCGATGGCGTGCGTCCGGGCGAAGGCCTGCCACGGGTCCTCCTGCGTCGCCTTCAGCGACAGGGAGACACGCTCGCGGTCGAAGTCGACGTCGAGAACCTCAACGGTGACCTCCTGGCCGACCTCGACGACCTCGGACGGGTGGTCGATGTGCTTCCAGGACAGCTCGGAGACGTGCACGAGCCCGTCCACGCCACCCAGGTCCACGAACGCACCGAAGTTGACGATCGAGGACACGACACCGGGGCGGACCTGGCCCTTCTGCAGCGTCTGCAGGAAGGTGGAGCGCACCTCGGACTGCGTCTGCTCGAGCCAGGCACGGCGCGACAGGACCACGTTGTTGCGGTTCTTGTCGAGCTCGATGATCTTGGCCTCGATCTCCTTGCCGACGTACGGCTGGAGGTCGCGGACGCGACGCATCTCCACCAGCGACGCGGGCAGGAAGCCGCGCAGACCGATGTCGAGGATGAGGCCGCCCTTGACGACCTCGATGACGGTGCCGGTGACGACGCCGTCCTCCTCCTTGATCTTCTCGATCGTGCCCCAGGCGCGCTCGTACTGTGCGCGCTTCTTGGACAGGATCAGCCGGCCTTCCTTGTCCTCCTTCTGGAGGACGAGGGCCTCGACCACGTCGCCGACCTTGACGACCTCACCGGGGTCCACGTCGTGCTTGATGGACAGCTCACGGGAGGGGATGACGCCCTCGGTCTTGTAACCGATGTCGAGAAGGACCTCGTCGCGGTCGACCTTGACGATGGTGCCCTCGACGATGTCGCCATCGTTGAAGTACTTGATGGTGGCGTCGATCGCGGCGAGGAAGTCCTCGGCCGAGCCGATGTCGTTGATCGCGACCTGCGGGGTGGCGGGCTTCGCGGGGGTGGTGATGCTCATGTAGGGATGGGCTCCGATGCGGACAGGGAAGTTGTACGGACTGAACGTGTGTGCCGGCGGCACGGTGACATGCGTGTGGTGATCGCGATCTGGTGGGACGCCCTCGACTCCCCGGAGAGAGCCCTCGCACGAGCAGTACGAGTGAGGACACGCCGACGCAACAGGGCGCGCGGCACCGCCGTCCACCCTATCGGGGTGACGATGGGCAGGTCAAAGCCTGATCACGCCAGGGCGCGCGCGACCGCGAGCAGCTCGTGCGGCACGTACTTGACCTTGCCGGCCACCTCGCTGAGCGGCACCATCACCACGGACTCGCCCCGCAGCGCGGTCATGACGTTCGACTGGCCGTCGGTCGCCGCGTCGATCGCCGCRACCCCGAAGCGCGAACCGAGGATCCGGTCGACGTGCGTCGGGATGCCGCCGCGCTGCACGTGCCCGAGCACGACGAGGCGGGTGTCGAAGCCCGTGCGCTGCTCGATCTCGAGCTTGAGGCGCTCGCCGACGGCTCCGGCGACGATGTCGCCGAACTTGCCGACCTGCGTCTCGTAGTCCATCGCGGTGCCCGGCGCGGGGACGGCACCCTCGGCGACCACGATGATGGAGAAGCTGGCGTGCGCGCGGTGCCGGTGCTTGAGGAACTTCTCGATCTTCTCGATGTCGAACGGCTCCTCGGGAGCCAGCACGATCTCGGCGCCGCCCGCGATGCCCGACGTCGCGGCGATCCAGCCCGCGTGCCGGCCCATGACCTCGACGATCATCACGCGGTTGTGGCTCTCCGCGGTGGTGTGGATGCGGTCGATCGCCTCGGTGGCGATGGAGACGGCGGTGTCGAAGCCGATGGACTGGTCGGTGCCCCAGACGTCGTTGTCGATCGTCTTGGGGATCGCGACGATCCGGATGCCGGCCTCGGCCACCTTGCTCGCGGCGTGCAGCGTGCCGTCGCCGCCGATGCAGATGAGCGCCTCGATCTTCTCCGACTCGAGCGTGGACAGCACCGCGTCCAGCCCGCCGTTGTCCGCGTGGGGGTGATAGCGGGCGGTCCCGAGCAGGGTGCCGCCGACCGCCAGCTGGTTGCGGATGTGCTCGCGCGTCAGGGGCATGCTGAGCCCGTCGACGACGCCGCGCCACCCGTTGCGGAAACCGGTGATCGTGTGGCCGTACTCGCCCTCGCCGCGCTTGACGACGGCGCGGATCGCGGCGTTGAGGCCGGGGACGTCGCCGCCGCCCGTGAGCAGACCGACTCGCACGCTGGCACTCCTTGATCGCGGGAACAACTGGATGGGAAGCGCGTCGTCGGGCTGCCTGACGACAGCGTATCCGCGCGGTCGGCGCGGCAGACGTGACACTGGTCCCATGAGCGACGACCACCTGGCCGAGGCAGGCTACCTCGACGTGCCGTCAGCCTCGGGAGGAGCTGCGAGCCGCGGCTGGTGGGACGCCAACGCCCAGGAGTACCTCGACGAGCATGGCACCTTCCTCGGACCGGCGGACTTCTGCTGGTGCCCCGAGGGCGTGCGGGAGAAGGACGCGCACCTGCTGGGCGACCTGACCGGGCGACGCGTGCTCGAGGTGGGCGCCGGCGCGGCGCAGTGCGCCCGCTGGCTCGTCGGCGAGGGCGTCAACGTCGTCGCCACCGACGTGTCCGGCGGGATGCTCGCCGCGGGAGCCCGGTACGACGCGGCGGTCGGGCGCCCGACGCCGATGGTCCAGGCCGACGCCCGGGCGCTCCCGTTCGCGGACGCCTCGTTCGACGTCGCGTTCACGGCGTTCGGAGCGCTCCCCTTCGTGCCCGACGCCGACCGCGTCCATGCGGAGGTCGCCCGGGTGCTGCGACCCGGCGGTCGCTGGGTGTTCGCCGTGACCCACCCGGTCCGCTGGGCGTTCCCCGACGACCCGGGCGAGGCGGGGCTGACCGCCACGCGGTCGTACTTCGACCGCACGCCCTATGCCGAGATCGGCGAGTCGGGACGCGTGCTGTACGCCGAGTACCACCGGACCCTGGGCGACCACGTGGCGGAGCTGGTGTCCGCGGGGTTCGTCCTCGACCGGCTGGTGGAGCCGGAGTGGCCCGCGGGTCACGACCGGACGTGGGGCGGCTGGGGACCCGTGCGCGGAGCGAGGCTGCCGGGGACGGCCATCTTCGTGACGCACCGCGGGCGGCCACCCGGGTAGGTGGCCGCCCGCGGTCAGTGCGTCAGTGCACCGTCGCCTTCTCGGAGCCGGCGCCGGTCAGCGACCGGACCTCCATCTCCGCGTACTTCTCGGGGTGCGGCGGTTCCTTGCTGAGGTAGGTGCCGACGATCCCGAGGACGAACGCGAGCGGGATCGAGATCAGGCCCGGGTTCTCCAGGGGGATCACGGCGAAGTCGACGTTCGTGTTCTTGATCATCGACAGGCTCGCGCCCGTCACCGGGTCGACCTTGCCGGACACCACCGGCGAGAAGGTGATGAGCACGAGGCAGGAGATCAGCCCGCCGTACATGCTCCACAGCGCGCCGGACGTGTTGAACCTCTTCCAGAACAGCGAGTAGAGGATCGTCGGCAGGTTGGCGCTCGCGGCGACCGCGAAGGCCAGCGCCACGAGGAACGCCACGTTCTGGCCGTTGGCGAAGATGCCGCCGATGATCGCGAGGATGCCGATGGCCACCACGGTGATCCGGGCGACCCGCACCTCGCCGTCGGGCGAGACCTCCCCGTGCTTGATCACCGAGGCGTAGATGTCGTGCGCGAACGTCGCCGCGGCGGTGATGGTCAGACCCGCGACGACCGCGAGGATCGTGGCGAACGCCACCGCCGAGATGACGCCCAGCAGGACGACGCCGCCCAGCTCGAACGCGAGCAGCGGTGCCGCCGAGTTCACACCGCCCGGTGCGGCCTTGATGGCCTCCGGTCCGACCAGTGCTGCGGCACCGTACCCGAGCACCAGGGTGAACAGGTAGAAGATGCCGATGAGCCAGATGGCCCAGACGACCGAGCGGCGCGCCTCCTTGGCCGAGGGCACCGTGTAGAAGCGCATGAGCACGTGCGGCAGCCCGGCGGTGCCCAGGACGAGCGCCAGCGCGAGCGACAAGAAGTTCAGCTGGCTCATGGAGCTGACGCCGTACTGCTTGCCTGGCGCGATGAGCGCCTCGCCGCCCTCACCGGCCGTGTCGATGGCGCCCTGGAGCAGGTCGGACAGGTTGAACCCGAACTTCGCCAGCACCCAGATCGTCATGATCGCGGCGCCCGCGATGAGCAGGATCGCCTTGATGATCTGGACCCAGGTGGTCCCCTTCATTCCGCCGACCAGCACGTACAGGATCATCAGCGCGCCGACGACGGCGATGACGAGCCCCTGCGCGGCCAGCCCGTTCACGCCCAGGAGCAGGGCGACCAGGCCACCGGCGCCGGCCATCTGCGCCAGCAGGTAGAAGAAGACGACCGTCAGGGTGGCCAGGGCCGCGGCCATGCGGACGGGCCGCTGCTTGAGCCGGAACGACAGGACGTCGGCCATGGTGAACCGGCCGGTGTTCCGGAGCAGCTCGGCGACCAGCAGCAGCGCGACGAGCCACGCCACCAGGAAGCCGATCGAGTACAGGAAGCCGTCGTACCCGTTGATCGCGATGGCGCCGCAGATGCCCAGGAACGACGCCGCGGACAGGTAGTCGCCCGCGATCGCGGTGCCGTTCTGCGGTCCGGTGAACGAGCGCCCGGCCGCGTAGTAGTCGGCGGCCGTCTTGTTGTTGCGGGAGGCGCGGAAGACGATCACGAGCGTGAGGAGCACGAAGGCGCCGAAGATCGCGATGTTGAGCGCGGGGTTGCCGATGTCCTCCGACTCGGCGGCTCGCAGCAGGCTGCTCAGGGAGGCGCTCATGCGGCACCCCCGTCCAGGGCGGTGCCGTCCTCGATGTGCAGGCGCAGCCGCTCCGCCACCGCGTCCTGCTTGGTGTTGGCCCAGCGCGCGTAGACCATCGTGATGATGAAGGTCGAGACGAACTGGCCGAGCCCGAGCAGCAGGCCGACGGTGATGTTGCCCCAGACCTTGGTCGCCATGAAGTCGTGCGCGTAGTTGGCGAGCAGCACGTACAGGAAGTACCAGGACAGGAAGAAGGCCGTCATCGGGAAGACGA
>NZ_JBFUHU010000177.1:0-7751 GCF_056402235.1 Cellulomonas sp. P4_B5_2 | reverse complement strand
TGCTGGGTCAGCTCCGTGGAGCGCAGGCGGATGATCGACAGCACGCCGAACAGCCCGAGCCCGAGGCCGGCGCCCACCGCGCTGCTCGCCAGGGCGGTCGCCACCGCCAGCACGCCGACGTTGACGCCGAGGTACGCGACGACGAGGTCACGCCGCCGGTGCCGGGGGAAGTAGACGCCGAGTGCGAGGACGCTGATGGCGACGAGATCGAGCGCGAGGAGCGCGTACTGAGTCATGGGAACCCTCCTAGTGGGACGGGTTCCATTGAGCCGAGCGAGCCTGTGCCGTCGCTGTGCGAGGGCTGAGGCGCAGGCGTGGATCGGGCACGGGACCACCCGCCGGTATGGAAGGGTTTCCCCTCGTTCCCTCTCCGCCCTCCACCTTGGGAGTTCCCCCGTGCGCGTGTCCCGTCGTCTGCTCGTCGTCCCGGCCGCCGCCGTCCTCGCCTGGTCGCTGACCGCGTGCGGAGGGTCCGCGCCGGAGGCCGCACCGACGTCCTCCGTCGGCGCATCGGTCGAGGAGGAGACGGTCGTCGAGCCCGCCGGTTTCGAGCTCACCACGGACAACCTGGGCGACATCGCCACGGCGATGCTGGCCGCGAAGACCTACGACACGACGATGGTCACGGACGTCGCCGGCGCCTCCATGACCGCTCAGGGCCAGGCACGCGTCACCGACGCCGGCAACGAGCTGACCATGACGATGAGCAGCGCGCAGATGACCGCGCCCATCGAGATGCGCATCGTCGGCGGCCAGATGTACATCAACATGGGTGAGCTGACCGGGGGCATGTTCTGGCAGCTGGACCCCACCGACACCAGCAACCCCCTGACCGCGTCGCTCTCGCAGACGACCGGCTCCAGCGCGACCGACAGCCTCGAGGAGATCCTCCCCGCCCTGGTCAGCGTCACCAAGGCCGGAGCCGCCGAGCAGCTCGACGGCGTCAGCGCGCAGCCGTACGACGTGGTGGTCGACACCAGCAAGATGGCCGGCCCGTCGGCGGAGCAGTTCGCCGCCGCGGCCGCAGCCGGGGTCGAGGTGCCGAAGGAGATCACCTACACGTACTGGGTCGGGGACGACAAGCTGCCCCGCAAGCTCGTGATGGACATGATGGGCTCGCACATCGAGATGACGCTCAGCAACTGGGGCGGCCCGGTGACGATCGAGGCCCCGCCGGCCGACCAGGTGACGGCGGCGCCGGCGATGTGATCAGCGCCTGACGCGGTACCGGATGTGCGGTCATCATGGCCCGCCGAGTGTCGGCGGTCGATCGTACACTTGTTCGATTCCGATAGGGATCGACAGGAGGTAGCGAGGTGACGGCGCTTCTCGACGACCCGCGCACCCCGGCTTCCGACTGGGGCCCGTCGCCCGAGCTGGACCTGAGGCACGTCGAGGCGTTCCCGATCCCCGGCCTGACGCTCAGCGAGCTCGCCGGCCGGCTCGAGTCCGTGTCGGTCGCGGACGCCTCCGACGTCGAGCTGGTCAACGCCGTCACCGCGTGGCAGCAGGTGCTCAACATGGCGCAGGCCGCGCAGGCCGTCGTCATCCGCGAGATGGAGGCGAGGACGCCGGACGCGCTGGCCAAGGTCGGCGACGAGCTGGCGTGCGCGCTGGTGTGCACGGGGCGGCTGGCTCGGGACCTGGTCCTGCGGGCGTCGTTCGCGGGTGACCGTCCGGCGCTCGCGGACGCGTGGGCCGCGGGTGCGGTCGACGCGCGCAAGGTCGACGTGATCGTCGCCGAGACCCTCGCCGCGGAGCCCGGCACCGTGGCTGCGGTGGTCGCCGACGCTCTCGACCGCGCCCAGGACCTCACGGCGCCCCAGCTGGCTCGGCACGTGCGGGGTGCCGTGATCGGTGCCGACGCCGCGGCTGCGGAGCGGCGGCGCGTCAAGGAGCGAGCCGATCGCTGGGTCTCGATGCGCCTGTCCGAGCACGGGATGGCGTTCCTCAGCGCCTACCTGCCGGCCGAGCACGCGACCGCGGCCTTCACGGCGGTCGACGCCCTCGCGGGGAACGCCGCCGTCGACGGCGACGACCGCACGGTCGACCAGCGTCGCGCGGACGCGTTCGCCGATGTGTTCACGGGCATCCTGGACCGGCAGGCCACCCCGGACGGGACGCCACTGCCGACCCGGCACGGGCAGCGGGTCTCCCTGCAGGTCGCGGTGGCGGCGAGCACCCTGTTGGGCGTGGACGACAACCCGGCGGTCCTCGAGTCGTACGGTCCGATCACCGCGGAGGTCGCCCGCGAGCTGGCGCAGGACGCCACGTGGCGCCGGGTGCTGACCGACGCCACCGGCCAGGTCTGCGCGGTCGGCAGCGCCACCTACCGGCCGGGCGCCGACCTGACCCGCACCGTCATCGCCCGCGACGTCACCTGCACCTTCCCGGGGTGCCGGCAGCCTGCGTCGCGCTGCGAGATCGACCACCGCGTCCCCTACGACTTCTCGCGAGCGCCGGCCGGCTCGGTGCACGACGTTCAGACGTGCGAGGCGAACCTGCACGCCCTGTGCAAGCACCACCACGAGGCCAAGACGAAGGGGTGGTGGAAGGTGACCTGGGACCCGGTCACCGGGATCTCGACGTGGACCGACCGGCACGGGCTGACGTACGCGCGCCATCCGGTCCAGCTGTTGACCACGCCGTCCGTCGCCGAGCACCCACCGCCGCCACCGCCACCGCGCGACTGGGGCGACCCACCGTTCTGAGCCCGGCGGCGGCCGGACTGTCGCCGAGGGGGCCGAAGGACGGGCGGGGCCACGC
This sequence comes from Cellulomonas sp. P4_B5_2, assembly GCF_056402235.1. Lineage (NCBI taxonomy): Bacteria > Bacillati > Actinomycetota > Actinomycetes > Micrococcales > Cellulomonadaceae > Cellulomonas > Cellulomonas sp. P4_B5_2. The sequence continues at coordinate 4,985 of NZ_JBFUHU010000177.1, read as the reverse complement.
GGCGGCCTCGTCGAGGCGTCGCCCGCCGACGAGTCAGGCCGGGTTCCAGCCGAGCCGCGGCGCGACGCTCGTCGCCACGTTCTCGAGGATGCGGCGGCTCATGGCGTGGGTCGCGTTCGCGGGCAGGACGATGTCGAGCCCCGTCGCCTCCTGGAGGGCGACGTCGGCCTGCAGGCTGGCGACGACCTCGTCGGGCGATCCGTGGTGCGTCGGGCTGAACACCCCGAACCCGGTGCCGGCGGGCGGGCGACCCGTGGCGTCGAAGCGGCCCGCGTACCAGGCGATGTACTCGGCGAAGAGCTCGTCGTCCGCGGGCATGACGCTCGGCAGGACGATCCGTCCGGCGACCGCGCGCGGGGTCCGACCGGGGACGTCGAACGTCTCCTTGTACGCGCGGATCTGGTCGCGCTGCGTCTCCTCGAAGGACCGCCCGTCGTCCTCCCCGTTGAGCGTCGAGACCAGCAGGTCCATCCCCTGCTCGGCGGTCCGTACGGCGGTCGCCCGAGACCCGGGCCCGTACCAGACCCGGTCGGCGAGGCCGGGGCTGTGCGGCGTGACGGTCAGGGGGGTGCCGGGCGGTGCGATCGGGAAGCCGCCCTCCGGGGCGACTGCGACGGGCTCCCCGGCGAGAGCCGCGCGCAGCCGGGCGATGCGGTGCTGGGACTCGTCGTCGAACGAGAGCTCACTGGAGCCGTAGACCCCGTCGAGCAGCGCGGCCGACGGCTTGATCCCGCCGGCGACGCCCAGCTCGAGCCGGCCGCCGGACAGGAGGTCGACCGTCGCGGCGTCCTCCGCGACCGCGATCGGGTCGGCGTACCGCATCGGCAGGACCGCGGTGCCGAACCGGATGCGCGTGGTCGCCTGGCCGATGGCCGCGAACAGGGGGAACGGCGAGGAGAGGAACTTCTCCAGGTGACGGACCCGGACCCAGCCGATGTCGTAGCCGAGCTCCTCCGCGTACTGGAAGAGGTCGATGGCGTCGCGCAGGGACTGGCCCGCGTCGGCCGGGTCGTCGTACGGGACGAACGTGAGGAAGCTGAGCTCGAGGCGGGGGGCGGTCACGCGCGCATCGTACGAGCACGCTGCCTCGTCGGACGCGCCGGGGCGGGCTGATCTCAGTCGCCGAGCACCCAGCCGTGCGGCTCGGCCAGCCTCTCGGCGGACTTCGGCCCCCACGAGCCGACCGCGTACGGCTCGGGCGTCGGACGCGCGTCGCCCAGCAGCGGAGCGAAGGCGATCCAGGCCGCCTCCAGCCCGGCCGGCGTCGTGAACAGGGTGCGGTCGCCGACGAGGACGTCCTCCAGCAGCCCGGCGTACGGCGGCAGGGACTCGCCCGGCTCGACGTCGGCCAGCTCCAGGTTGGCCGTCCCGGTCCCGAGCTCGAGGAACGCGCCGGGCTTCTTGACGGTCGTCGTCACCTCGAGCTCGCCCGAGCCGGCCAGCGAGACGATCACACGGYTGGGGCCGACGGGGGAGCCGAACAGCGTGTCCGGCGTCCGCAGCACGAGGGTGACCTGCTGCGCCGAGCCGCCCATCCGCTTGCCGGTCCGCAGCAGGAAGGGCACGCCCTTCCACCGCTCGGTGTCCACCCAGAGCCGCGCGGCGACGAACGTGTCGGTGGTGGAGTCGTCGGGTACGCCGTCGATGTCGCGGTAGCCCTCGAACTGCCCGAGCACCACGTCGTTCGCGGGGTCGAGCGGCCGGAAGTGCTGGATGACGTCCTCGCGTGCCTTGCCCAGGTTCGCCGCGTCGAGCTTGCGCGGCGGCTCCATCGCGACCTCCGCGGCCACCTGGAACAGGTGCGTGACCAGCATGTCGAGCGCGGCGCCGGTTGCGTCGTAGAACTCGGCGCGCTGCGCGACGTCCAGCGTCTCGGGCACGTCGATCTGCACCTGCTCCACGTGTCGCCGGTTCCACACCCCGCCGAACAGCTCGTTGGCGAACCGCAGGACGTGCAGGTTCTGCGTCGCCTCCTTGCCCAGGAAGTGGTCGATCCGGAACACCTGCTCCTCGTCGAACGCGGCGTGCACGGTCGCGTCGAGGTCCCGGAACGTCTCCAGCGACGTGCCGTACGGCTTCTCGTAGACCACCCGGACGCCGTCGGTCAGCCCGGCCTTGTCCAGCGCCCGCGTGATCGGCGCGAACGACGACGGCGGCACCGCGAGGTAGTGGACGACCGTGGCACCGCCACCGAGCACGCCCTGCAGCCGGTCCAGCTCTCCCGGCAGCTCGTCGGCACTGCCGTCCTCGGTGACGTCACCGCAGTACGCGGTGTGCGTGGTCAGCTCGGGGACGCCCTCGGCCGCCTCCTCGTCGCCGAACTCCTCGACCGCGGTGCGGAGCAGCTCGTCGAACTCCGTCGAGCTGATCGGGGTGCGWCCCGTGCCGAGCAGCGCCCAGCGCTCGGGCAGCAGACCGCGGCGCTGGAGGGTGGCCAGCGCGGGCAGGACCATGCGCCGCGCGAGGTCCCCGCGGGCACCGTGCAGGACGAAGATCAGGGGCTCGGTGGGCGCCATCGGGCGGGTCCTCACGACGGTGACAGGCGGAGCCTCGACCGTACGTGCGCTTGCCGACGAGCGCGCGGCGGCGCGGTCTGGCGCCCGTGGTGGACGACGATGGGCTGCATGACGAGCTACCTCGGGATCGACCTCGCGTGGGCGGCGCGGGCGCGGACCGGCCTTGCCGCGCTCGACGAGACCGGTCGCCTCGTCGCGTCCACCGCGGTGGTCACGGACGACGAGATCGCCACCTTCGTYGACGCGCACACGAGCGGGACCGTYGTCGCCGCGATCGACGCGCCGCTGATCGTCCCCAACGCCACGGGCTCGCGGGTGCCGGAGCAGCTCGTCTCGCGGGAGTTCGGGCCCTACAACGCGGGCGCCTACCCCTCCAACCGGTCCCGCCCGCTCTTCGACCCTCCGCGCGGCGAGACGCTCTGCGCTCGGTTCGGGTGGGACCCCGACCCGGCGACCGCGCCCGGCCACGGCACCTCGGTCGCCATCGAGGTCTACCCGCACCCGGCGATGGTCGTGCTCTTCGCGCTGGCCAGCGTCCTGCCCTACAAGGCGAAGCGCGGACGCGGGCTGGACAGCCTCAAGGTCGCCTTCCTGTCCCTCCTCGACCACATGGAGCGGGTCTGCGACGAACCGCTCCGGCTGACCACGTCGGCGCGCTGGGCGGAGATCCGCAGCGCGGTGGCAGCGGCCGGCCGGATCGCGGATCTCGACCGCGTCGAGGACGAGGTCGACGCCGTCCTCTGCGCCTATCTCGCCTGGCTCTGGGGCACGGGATCCCCGGCCATGCGGGTCCTCGGCGACGTCCACAGCGGCTACATCGTGGTTCCGGGGAGCCCCTCCGTCCCGCCCGCGCGTCCCGTCCGGGTGCCTGCGCTGGACCTGGCGGACGAGTTCCGCGCGGCCGTCCCGAGCCTGACGCGGCGCGAAGCCGAGCGTCTGGTCGAGATCGCCCGGGAACGCGCCCGCGTGATCCTCTAGCCGACCGGTGTCGGGACCCGCTCGACCCGGGCGACGCGGTCCAGGATCGCGTCCAGCACCGCCCCGCGGTCGAACTGCATCGCGTGCAGGCGGGCGCGGGTCTCCCAGCCGGCGCGCTCGTCGGGAGACATGGTCAGCACGCGGTCCAGCGCGGCGGCGATGGCCGACGGTGACTCCACCGGCACGATGATCGCCGTGTCGCCGACCGCCTCGCCGATGCCTCCGGTGTCCGTGGTGATGACCGGACCGCCGCCGGCGAGCATCTTCTCGGCCAGGGCGATCCCGAACGTCTCGACGAACTCCGGCCGAGGCTTGCTCGGCAGCACGTAGGACGCGGACGCGGCCATCAGGTGGGCCTTCTCGTCGTCGTCGACGTCGTCGAAGAACACGATGCGGTCGGCGGCGCTCGACGCGGCGGCGAGCTCCTGGAGCCGGTCGGCGTCGGGTCCGCTGCCCGCGACGACCAGCCGGAGGGAGTCGGCCGCGCGACTTTCGGCGAAGCCGGCGATGAGGTCGTCGACCCCCTTGGCGTGCGCGAGACGGGACAGGAACAGGACGTAGCCGTCGCGCTCCAGGCCGCGGGACGCCAGGACGCGGTCGGTCTCGGCGGCGTCGAGGTCCAGGTAGGAGCCCACGTCGATGGCCGGATAGGAGACCGTCACGCGCTCGCGGCACTGGGCGGCGAACGTGGTGCCGTGCTTGGCGTCGATGGCGGCGGCCTCGGCGATGATCAGCTCGCGCGTGTAGTCGCTGACCGCCAGGCACACGTCGTGCTCGAGGTAGCTGGACAGCACGTGCGCGGCTGCACCGAACTCGTCCTTCTCGACGCAGGCGCGCACCACGTTGGTGACGTCGGAGCCGACCGCCTCGGCGACAGTCGTGACGTTGACGGGCAGGCCGGTCCGTCGGGCGACGTGCACGGCGTCGGCCACCGCGAGCGAGTGCGGGCTCAGGTACAGGGACATGGCGACCGTCGGGACGCCGTCGGTGAAGAGCTCCACCAGGCGGCCGACGATCCCCGCGAGCCAGCGGCCGTCGGGGACCTTGTAGTCGCCGACGGGCTCGGGGCGCTCGACGGTGATCCCCGGCGAGTAGGGCAGCACCCCGTCGAGCGGCTTGAGGGGGAGGCCCGTCGCCTGCAGCCGGTCGATGGGCCACGTGACGATGCGGACGTCGTCGAAACCCCGCTGGAGGGCGGCCTCCGCGAGGTTGCGGGCCTCGCCCGAGTGCCCGCAGATGACCGGGTCGGCGCGGACGACGATGACGAGACGGCGGTTCGGGAACACGGCGACTCCTGGGGTCAGCGCCGCAGCGCGGTGGACGGGGGGGTCGTGCTGACGGACGGGGGCCGGACGGTGGTGCCCCAGGCGCTGGGCGTCGGACCGAGCTCCAGGTGCAGGCGTCCGCCGCGGTGGAGCTCGGTACCGGTCAGCCACGTGCGATCGAGCCGCTCACCGTCGAGGTGGACGGACTGTACATACTGCGTAGGTC
>NZ_JBFUHU010000176.1:0-16264 GCF_056402235.1 Cellulomonas sp. P4_B5_2 | reverse complement strand
AGATCACCGCCCGCAGGGCGGTCTGGGCGACGCCGAGCGCCGTGGCCATCTGGCCGATCTCGTCGCCGGAGCGGGGCGTCGCCGGGACGGTGAGGTCGCCGGTCGCCATCGCGTCGACGGCACGCTTGACGTCCACCACGGCGCGTCGGATCGACCCGGCGAGCAGGATGCCGAGCAGGGACGCCAGCACGACGCCGACGAGCAGGATCGCCACGGTCCACCTCGCCGACGCCGACGCCTCGGCCTCGACCCGGTCGGTGATCGCGTCCATCGACTGGGTGACCTGAGCATCGACCTCGGTCAGGCTGGCGATCATCGCGGCGCCGAGATCGGCCGCGCCACCGGCGCGCACCTCCGCGAACAGCGGCCGGTCGTCGGCCATCGCGGCGGCCATGAGGTCACCGTCCACCATGGCGCGGTACTTCGCCCACGACGTCGTGAACTCGTCCCAGTTGGCCGGGAGGTCGCCGCCGTGGGCTCCCTGGTATGCCGTCGCGAAGCCGCTGGACGCCGTGTCCATCGACGCGTAGGCGGCCTGCAGCTTGTCGAACTGCGCCTGCTTGCCCTCCCCCTCGTACGCCATCACCAGCGGGATGAACATCCGCACGGTCCAGAGCGCGTCCTTGAGCGCCGCGAGCGACGTTCCGACCGTGTCCTGGGTGGCAGCCATCTCCGTCGCGTCGTCCTTGATGTTCTGCACCTGCACGACGGCGAAGGCGCCCAGCGCGCTCGACGCGATGGCGAACACGGCGACGGGGCCGGTCCCCACCCTCCTGGGGACCGGCCCTGCGACGTCATGACCAGCGTGCCCCTCGTCCGCCTCGGAGTCAAGTAGTCATTGACGGCCGTCATACCCGCGCCATGACGGGGAAGTGCGGCGACACGGAGTGCCGGGCACCTGTCGGCCCCCGGCCGGGTGCCACACTCGTCGCGTGAGCGCGCCGCGCAGCGAGCTGAAGAACATCGGGTACGAGATCTTCATCGGCGCGCTGTCGCTGCTGTCGATCGTCAACCTGGTCCTCGTCGCGGTCGCCCGGGGCGACGGCGACCTGCAGAACGTCCTGCTGGCGATGGACGCGATCTTCAGCGTGGTCTTCCTCATCGACTTCACCTACCGGCTCACCACCGCACCTTCGCGCAAGGACTACTTCTTCCGGCACTTCGGCTGGGCCGACCTGCTGGCCAGCCTTCCGCTGGCCCAGCTCAAGTTCCTGCGCATCTTCCGCCTGGTCCGCGTCTTCCGGCTCATGCGGGGGGTCGGCGGCCGCTCCGTCCTGCGGACCCTCGTGCGGGACCGGGCAGGCAGCGCGCTGTTCACCCTGCTGCTGACGGGCATCCTCGTGCTCCAGTTCGGCAGCCTCTTGATGCTGCGCATCGAGAGCGACGCCCCGGGCGCCAACATCACGACCGCCTCGGACTCCCTCTGGTACACCGTCGTCACCATCTCGACCGTCGGCTACGGCGACCAGTACCCCGTGACGACCGCCGGCCGGATCGTCGGCGCCATCATCATCGTGGTCGGTGTCGCCATCTTCGGGACGTTCACCGGCTACCTGGCCAACCTGTTCCTGTCCCCGCGCAAGGCTCCCGAGCAGGTCGATGCGCTCACGCAGCTGCGGCACGTCCTCGACCTGCCGGGCGTCACGGTCGAGGATGTCGGTCGCGTGCTCGCCCTGCACCGCGACGGGCGCCGGGACTGAGCGCTCAGGTCAGGTCAGGTCGAGCGTCAGCGTCCTGCCCCAGCCGTGCCGCTGCGCCTCCGTGAACCCGACGCGCGAGTAGAACGCGATCGCGCCCTCGTTCCGGCTGTCGACGCCGAGGTGCAGGCCGGGCACCCCGCGCTCGCGCAGCGCCGCCGAGAGCGTCTCGATGAGCCGCCGCCCCAGGCCCTGGCCCTGCGCGCGGGGGAGCAGGTCGATGTGCATGTGGGCGGGGAACCGGTCCGCCAGTGACTCGTCGGCGACCGTCCACCCGTGGATCCGGCCGACGAGCACGTGGTCCTCGGTGCCGTCGTGCGGGTCCTCGGCCAGCGGGTAGCGCGCCCGCAGCGCCGGCCACCACGCCCGTTCCAGCCACTGCTCGAACCGCTCGGTGTCCGCCGTCGCCAGGATGTAGCCCACCGGGCCGAGCTCGTCGACGACGACGAACGTCAGGCCGGGATCGGCGATCGGGTACGGCCCCGCGTAGACGTGTCCCAGCAGGTCAGGGTCGCGGTAGAGCGTCGTGGCGTCGCCGCCGGCCTCGCCGGTCAGAAGGCAGATCCGGTAGAGCGCGGGCAGGTCGGACGGGTGGAACGGCCGGATGGCTGCAGGCATGTCGACGACCCTCTCACGGCCTCACCCGCACTCCGGGTTCCAGGTCCGCCGCCGATCTGCCGATGACTAGGGTGTGACGCTCCTCACCGACACCACCCCCGACCTGATGCACCAGGCGTTCATCGTCGCCGTCGGCAAGTGTGACGATGACGGGAACCCCCTGGGCCCCTTCTACAGCGTGCTGAGCACCGCGACCACCTTCCACGCCAGCGGTGTCGTCTCGACGCCCGAGGAAGCGTTCGCCCTCGCACGCGACCGGATCGCCCTCCAGCCCGACCCTGGGTCGTGGGAGATCGTCAGCCTGCTGCACTGAGCCGCGGTCAGGCGTCCTCGGAGGCCGAGTACGTCTTCTCCGGCCAGTACGCCCACTCCTCGAACAGCTCGGCGCGCCCGTCCGGCCCGAAGCGCAGCACCCACAGGTCCTTGTACTCCTGCGGCTTGTCGCCGCCGTACTGCACCTCCACCCGCACCACCGCGTCCTGCCCGTCGGCCGCGATGACCTCGGCCGTCATGGTGAACGGCGTGGGGTCCACCCAGAACCCGCGGATCGCCTCGATCCCCACCAGTGGCTCCGGGTCGTACGGCGAGCGCAGGTACCGCGCGTCCTCCGCGAACAGGCGGTCGAGCCCGTCCACGTCCTGCGTGCGCCACGCGTGCTCGTACCGCTCCACCCAGCCCGTGACCGCATCCCTGCCCATCGACGCCTCCTGTGCTCGGTGCTCGTGGGACCGAGTCTCCACCCGGGCACCCACAGCGCGCCGACCTGCGCACCTGACGCGCTCGTAAGACACACTCCTCTGTGTGACCGACCTGCTCTCCTCCCCGCGCCCCCTGGGCGAGCCGGGGGCGGTCGACCACCGAGCCGACTGGTCGTGGCTCCCCGACCCCGCGGACATCCCGAGCGCGTCGGGACTGGCGCGCGCTCGCGACGAGGCCGAGCGGCTGCTCGCCGACCACGGCGTCACGTACGGCGCGGACCAGGAGGACGGCGAGCACCCCTGGCACCTGGACCCCCTGCCGGTCATCGTCGACGAGCCGGAGTGGGCCCGCCTGGACGCCGGGCTGGTGCAGCGCGCCGAGCTGCTGGACGCGATCCTGCAGGACGCCTACGGCCACCGGCTCCTGCTCACCGACAGGCTGCTCCCCCCGACGGTCGTGCTGGGCCACCCGGGGTTCGTGCGCGCGGTCGACGGGCTGCGGCTGCCGGGCGGCCGGGAGCTGGTGCTCACCGCCACCGACCTGGTGCGCGACGCGGCGGGCGCCTGGTGCGCGGTGGCCGACCGGACGCAGGCGCCGTCGGGCGTCGGGTACGCGATGGAGGACCGGCGCATCGTGGCGCAGGTGCTCTCGGGGGTGTACCGGCAGGCGTCGATCCAGCGCCTCGGCCCGTTCTTCCGTGCGCTGCGGCTGGCGCTGCGGGCCGTCGCCCCCGGCCAGGCCGAGCAGCCGCGGGTGGTCCTGCTGACGTCGGGGCCGTCCAGCGAGACCGCGTTCGACCAGGCCTACCTGGCGTCCATGCTCGGCCTGCCGCTGGTCGAGGGCTCCGACCTGCTGGTCCGCGACGGCCGCGTGTGGATGCGCGGCGTCGAGGGCCTCGAGCCGGTCGACGTGATCCTGCGGCGCGTCGACGCCGAGTGGTGCGACCCGCTGGACCTGCGGCAGGGCTCCCGGCTGGGCGTCCCCGGACTGGTCCGGGCGGTGCGTGCCGGTGCCGTGAGCGTGGTCAACCCGCTGGGCAGCTCGGTGCTGGAGAACCCGGCCCTGCTCACCTACCTCCCGCGCCTGGCCAACGCGGTGCTGGACCAGGACCTCGCGCTGGCGTCGGCCCCCACGTGGTGGTGCGGTGAGCCGAGGTCGCTCCAGCACGTGCTGACGCGGCTGGACCAGCTGGTCCGGCGCCGGGCGCCCCGGCGGGGCCGACGATCGACGGTGCACCGGTGGGCGTCGGCAGCGACCTGCCGTCCGCCGAGGGCATCGGACCCGCCGACCTCGGGCCGCGCGCCGCGGTGCTGCGCACGTACGCGGTGGCGCACCGGCAGACGTACACGGTGATGGCCGGCGGGCTCGCGCGYGTCGCGTCCGGGCACGTCGTCTCGTCGGCCCTCGGCGCCGCCGCCAAGGACGTGTGGGTGCTCTCCACCCAGCCGGACGCGCCGGTCGAGCCGTGGGTGCCGTCCGACGAGTCCGCCGCCGGCGAGGTCCCCGCGCAGCGCCGCCCGGCCACCGGCATCTCTCCGCGCACCGCCGAGAACCTGTACTGGATGGGCCGCTACGCCGAGCGGGCCGAGGACTCCAGCCGCGTGCTGCGCGTCGTCGTGGACCGGTGGGACGACTTCCACCAGCGCCCGGCGTCCGCCGGTGGCCGGGCGCTCGCCGTCCTCATCTCGTCCCTCACCCCGACCGAGCAGACGTCCCCGGGCTTCCGCGACCTCGTGCTGGACCCGCAGGCCACCGGCACGGTCGCCCGCTCGATCCGTCGCCTCGCCGCGTCGGCCGCCGCGGTCCGCGACCAGCTCTCGACCGACACGTTCGGTCCGCTCGCCCGCATCGAGCGCGCGCTGCGCGACGAGCGGAACAAGACCCGTGGCCGCACCCCCGGCGCGGACTCGCTCGACCTCGGCGTCGTCAGCGGGAGCACCGCGACGGCAGGCCTGCGGCCCGCGCTCGACAAGGTCCTGGAAGGGCTGCTCGCCATCGCCGGGATCACCGCCGAGGGGCTGGTGCGGGACGTCGGCTGGCAGTTCCTCGACGCCGGTCGGCGCATCGAGCGCGCCCAGCACCTGGTGGAGAGCCTGCTGGCCACGGTCGTGCAGCAGCGCCCGGCGGACGTCGACTCGGTGGTCCGCGAGTCCGTGCTGCTGGCGCACGAGTCGGCGATCACGTTCCGCCGCCGGCACCAGACCGGCGCGGGCCTGGCCGAGGTGCTCGAGCTCCTGCTCCTCGACCCCACCAACCCCCGGTCGCTGGCCTACCAGCTGGACCGCCTGCAGGAGTCGCTGGCCCTCGTCCCGCTCGCCGGCCGAGCACCGGACCAGCGCGACCACCTGCTGTCCGACGTGGTCGACCTGCTCGCCGAGGTGGACCCGGCAGCGATCGCCGCAGCGGTCACCGAGGACGGCCGGCGGGCGCGGCTGGCGGAGACCCTCGAGTCGATGCTCTGGCGGCTGCACGCCGCGGCCGACGAGATCGAACGCGTGCACTTCGTCCGGCTGGCCCCCAGCCGCGCGCTCGAGGACCCCTGGGACGCGCGGGACGGTGGTGGCGAGTGACCCGCACCTACGACCTCGTGCACCGCACCACGTACACCTACGCGAACGTGGTGACGGACTCCTACGGCCGCACCACGATGACCCCCCGGGACGTGCCGGGGCAGGCGTGCCTGTCGACGACCGTGGAGATCGAGCCGCCCCCCGCCGACACCGCCGCGCACGTGGACTACTGGGGCAACCGGACGACGTACTTCGGGGTCACGACGCCGCACACCAGGCTCGTCGTGACCGCGCGCTCCACCATCGAGGTCACACGGCACGCGCCCGACCCCGCGGCGCTGCCGACCGTGGGCTGGCACGAGGTCGCGCGGCGCGTGGCCGCGGGCGAGGTCGGACGGCTGGACCCGAGCATCGTCGACCTGCGCGAGGCCCTGCTGCCGTCCCCGCACGTGGCGTTCGCCGACGAGGTCCGGGACTGGGCCGCCCCGACGTTCGAGACCGACCGGCCGGTCGTCGAGGTGCTCGTCGAGCTGGCGCACCGGATCCGGACCGAGATCGCGTACCGGTCCGGCTCCACCACCGTGCACACGACGCAGGCCCAGCTGCTCGCGCAGAAGGCCGGCGTCTGCCAGGACTTCGCGCACCTGATGATCGCGGCGCTGCGCCTGCACGGGCTGCCCGCGCGGTACTCCAGCGGCTACATCGAGACCCGCCCGCCCGCCGGCCGGGAGAAGCTGCGGGGTGCCGACGCCTCGCACGCCTGGGTGTCCGCGTGGGTGCCGGGCGCCGGCTGGGTGGAGGTCGACCCCACCAACGACCAGCTGGTGGACGACCGGTACGTGCTGCTCGGCTGGGGCCGCGACTACGACGACGTGCCGCCGCTGCGCGGGGTCATCTTCACCGAGGGCTCGGGCTCGCGCCTGACCGTCTCCGTCGACCTCGTGCCGTCCGGCAGCGAGCCGTTCGCCTAGCGGCGCGCGGTCGCCCGGTCGCGCAGCTCGTCGGGCGTCACGACGAACCCGCCGCTGTCCACCACCGTCCCGCCGACAGCCCGCCACAGCGCCGCCGCGACGCGGGCGATCGACGGCTCCACCCGCGAGCGCGCGATCAGGTGGAGCTGGGAGGGGTGCTCGTTGCGCAGCTCCGCCGGCTCCGGCGGCTGCCAGCTGACGTGGTACGACCAGGGCCCGAACTCGCGCCAGTCCAGCCGCGACAGCGCCACGGGCACCTCGCTGGACCGGCCCGTCTTCACGGTGATCGCACCGTCGTACTCGAACGTCGCGGTCACGGAGAACGTGGGAGGGCCGGCGTTCCCCTCGGCCTGCTGCGGGTGCGGGACGTCGGTGGGACCCACCCGGGCACCGGTCATCGCCGGCCGCACGAGGGGCAGCGCGTCCTGCGCGGACAGCGGGACGGGTGACCAGAGGGTGAGGTCGATCGCCGAGCCGGGGTCGGGGACGACCACCTGGGTCCGCTCCGCGGGGACGATGCTGCCCGCGGCGCGGCGGGCAGCGGCGGACATCCAGCCGTAGACCACGTCGAGCGCCACGCTCGGGTCGGCGGGCACGAGGGCGTACAGGTCGACATCCTGCGCGGACAGCCCCGCCGCGTGCGCGACCGCGTGCCCGGCCGGCGTCGGGCCTTCGAGCGAGGCCGCCCCGTCCAGCCGGAGCACACCCGGAGCGGGTTCTGCCACGTCGGCGACGATCCCGCGGAACCGTGCACCGGTCATGGGTCGCGCGCTCGCCGTCGCCTGCGCGGCGGTCACCGGCTCTCGCGTCCACGCGGTCTCGGGGAACCACGCCGTGGCCATGGCGACGACGTCGGTGCCCCGCGGCACGACGAGGACGTGGCGGCCGTCGAGCTCCCCCGGGAGGACGACCTGCGGCAGGCTCATGCGGCCGGACGGTACACACGTAGTGATGCGGGCGTGTTACGTCGCGGCGCGCCTTCTCGGCGAGTCGAGGCTGGTCACGCGGTTATCCACAACCTAAACGATATTGCACACGGGTGTGGACGGAAGTTGTGGACAACTCAGCCGCGGACGTCGTGCAGGTGGTGGACCACGTCGTGCAGGAAGTACTGCCCGAGCGTCCGCACGGTGAACTCCGATCCGTTCGAGCGGCGTCCCGCGCGGTCCCACTGCTGGTCAGCCACCGAGTCGAACCGGTCGGCGATCACGTCGGCCGCGTCCACCAGCTCGTCGGCGACCCTCAGCGGGTCCTGCAGGTCGTACCGGTCCGCGACCGCCGTGGCGTCCTGGTCCCAGTTCTCGAACAGGGGGTCGTCCTGCGTGAGCAGAAGCTCGAGGCGTCCGTCGAAGATCCGGAAGACGTCCCGCACGTGCGCGCCGTACTCCAGCGTCGACCACGTGGTCGGCGCCGGTCGGTCCCGCGCGTCCGGGCGGTGCAGCGCGGACACCCATCGCGGCGTCAGGTCCCGCACCGTGGCGCCGATCGCCGGACCGGCGACGTCCGTGGCGGTGAACCCGCACTCGGGGCAGCGCTGCGACAGGACCCAGGTCCAGTCCTTGGTGTCGGGCTGGATCTCCTCGTTGCTCATGCACGGCACGCTAGACGACGGACCGCCCGATCGTCCGCCATCGACCATGCAGTTCCCGCCACCCTCAGAGCACGCCGGCCGCGCGCAGGTCCCCCACCTCGTCGTCGGTGAGCAGCCGCGACCGGATCATGAACCGGACGCCCTCGGGGGCTTCCAGCGAGAACCCGGCGCCGCGGCCCGGCACCACGTCGACCGTGAGGTGCGTGTGCTTCCAGTACTCGTACTGCGCCTTGCTCATCCAGAACGGCACGACGCCGCCGTCACCGAGCGTGAGGTCGCCCAGGTACGCGTCGGCGTCGCCCGTGAGGAAGTCGCCCTGCGCGAAGCACATGGGCGACGAGCCGTCGCAGCAGCCCCCCGACTGGTGGAACATCAGCTCGCCGTGCTGCGCGCGCAGCTGCCGCAGCAGGGTCGCCCCTCCACCCGTCGCCCGGCCGACGTCCTCGGTCAGAAGAAGCCGAGCTTGGCGCCCGAGTACGACACCAGCAGGTTCTTGGTCTGCTGGTAGTGGTCGAGCATCATCTTGTGGTTCTCGCGGCCGACGCCCGAGCCCTTGTAGCCGCCGAACGCGGCCGCCGCCGGGTACGCGTGGTAGCAGTTGGTCCAGACGCGACCCGCCTGGATGTCCCGGCCCGCGCGGTAGGCGATGTTCGCCTCCCGGGTCCACACGCCGGCACCGAGGCCGTACAGGGTGTCGTTGGCCATGTGGATGGCGTCCGAGTAGTCGGAGAAGCTGGTCACCGCGACCACCGGGCCGAAGATCTCCTCCTGGAAGATCMGCATCGAGTTCTTGCCCTCGAAGATCGTCGGCTGCACGTAGTAGCCGTCGGCGAGGTCGCCGTCGAGGTGCCGGCGCCCGCCCCCCGTGAGCACCTTGGCGCCCTCGGCCTTGCCGATGTCGATGTAGCTGAGGATCTTCTCCAGCTGGTCGTTGGACGCCTGCGCGCCGATCATCGTCTCGGTGTCCAGCGGGTTGCCCTGCACGATCGCCTCGGTGCGCGTGATCGCGTCGGCCAGGAAGCCGTCGTAGATCGACTCCTGGATGAGCGCCCTCGACGGGCACGTGCACACCTCGCCCTGGTTGAGCGCGAACATGCCGAAGCCCTCGAGCGCCTTGTCGTAGAACTCGTCCTGCTCGCGCGCGACGTCCTCGAAGAACAGGTTCGGGCTCTTGCCGCCCAGCTCCAGGGTCACCGGGATGATGTTCTGCGACGCGTACTGCATGATCAGCCGCCCGGTCGTCGTCTCGCCGGTGAACGCGATCTTGCGGATCCGCGGCGACGACGCCAGCGGCTTGCCGGCCTCCACCCCGAACCCGTTGACGATGTTGAGCACGCCCGCCGGGATGAGGTCCCCGACGAGATCCATGAGCAGCAGGATCGACGCGGGCGTCTGCTCGGCCGGCTTGAGCACCACGCAGTTGCCCGCCGCGAGCGCCGGGGCCAGCTTCCAGGTGGCCATGAGGATCGGGAAGTTCCACGGGATGATCTGGCCGACCACGCCSAGCGGCTCGTGGAAGTGGTACGCCACGGTGTCCTCGTCGAGCTGCGAGATCGACCCCTCCTGCGCGCGGATSGCSCCGGCGAAGTASCGGAAGTGGTCGATGGCCAGCGGGATGTCGCACGCGAGGGTCTCGCGGACCGGCTTGCCGTTCTCCCACGACTCGGCCACCGCGAGCATCTCGAGGTTCTGCTCCATGCGGTCGGCGATCTTGTTGAGGATCACCGCGCGCTCGGTCGGGGAGGTCTTGCCCCAGCTGCGCGCCGCACCGTGGGCCGCGTCGAGCGCCCGCTCGATGTCGTCGGCGTCGCCGCGCGCGACCTCGCAGAACGTCCGGCCGGTCACGGGGCTCGGGTTCTCGAAGTAGCGGCCGGCCGCGGGGGCGACGAACTCGCCACCGATCCAGTGGTCGTAACGGTCGCGGTACGTGGCGATGCTCCCGGGCGTCCCGGGTGCTGCGTAGACGGTCATCGCGCCTCCTGGCAGGTCAGCGGGCGCGCCCTGAGGGTGGGCGCCCGCGGCCGCGGCACCATTGCCGCGTCCGGTCTCGGACGCTAGGTCGGGCAGGGTTGCAGGAGGGTTGCAGAGCGGTCAGCGTGTAGGCGGCCGGGTACCGAGCCGTCTGCCCAGCAGGTCGAGGCGCCCCGCCGCGCGCACGTGGACCGGGGAGCCCTTCGGCGCCAGCCACGCCAGACGCTCCCAGGCCTGCCAGTCGTCGGCGCCCTCGTCGGACGCGACCCAGCGGCTGACCACGCCCGGCAGGGGGCTGGCCAGGACCGCGGCCCGCAGGTCGGCCGACAGGTCCTCGCGGATCCGCTCGACCCCCGGTGCCACCGACCGCGGGAGCACCGGACCGGGGTACGAGGCCAGGGCGGAGTCGGGGTCGCCCGCCGCGAGCAGCTCCTGGACACGGTCGGCGTCGGTGCGCAGCGGTCCGGTCAGCCGGTAGGGGCGCGACTCGCTGAGCAGCGGGCCGACGAGCCGGCGCAGCCGTGACACCTCGGCACGGACGGTGACGTCGGAGAGCTCGTGCTCGCTGAGCAGCACGGCGAGCTCGTCGGCGGACAGTCCRCTCGGATGGCGCGCGAGCAGCAGCAGGATCTCCGCGTGCCGCAGGCTGAGGCGCAGGTCCGAGCCGCCCAGGTGCAGCAGCGGCGTGCCGAGCACCCGCAGCCTCGACGGGGTCGGCGCGGACCGCGC
The DNA here is from genome assembly GCF_056402235.1 of Cellulomonas sp. P4_B5_2. NCBI lineage: Bacteria > Bacillati > Actinomycetota > Actinomycetes > Micrococcales > Cellulomonadaceae > Cellulomonas > Cellulomonas sp. P4_B5_2. The sequence continues at coordinate 5,478 of NZ_JBFUHU010000176.1, read as the reverse complement.
GACGAGGAACGGGCGGGCCACGACCCGGGCGAGCTCGGCCTCGACGGCCGCGACCGTCGCGCGCACCAGCGACATGACGAGGGCCGACGCCACCGCCGGCCCACCGGTCACATCAAGGACCCCGAGCACCTGACCCGTCGGGGAGTGCACCGGGACGGCCGTGCAGTTCCACGGCTGGACCTTGCGCGCGTAGTGCTCGCTGCCCACCACCTGCACCGGCTGGTCGGTGGCGAGCGCGGTACCGGGGGCGTTGGTGCCGGCGAGGTCCTCGCGCCACACCGCACCCTCGACGAACCCGACACCCTCGACCCGGTCGCGCAGCGCGCGGTCGCCCTCGACCCACAGCAGGCGTCCGACGTCGTCGGTGAGGGCCGTGACCCAGCCGGCGCCGGACCCCGGGGCCACCAGGAGCTCCCGGACCACGGGCATCGCGGCCGCGAGCGGGAGCCCGTTCCGGTACCCGTCGAGCGCGTTCCCGGCCATGTCCACCGGCGCGTTCTCGACCTCCGGGTCCACCCCGCTGCGCAGGCTCCGGCGCCACGAGTCGGCGACGAGGGTCCGGACGGTGCGGTCGGGGGCGCGGCCGGTGGTGACGAACCGCTCGTGCGCAGCGCGCAGCCGTGCGGCGTCGGCGAGCTCCGTCATCGGTCTCCCCTCGACTTCGTCGTCGAGAACATGCACGCGCGCGGTGGCCGACCGGCCCCCGCGCTGTACGCAGTGTACGAAGATCCCGGCCACTCGGCCGTACGACTTTAGTGACAGAACGTGCGATGATGTCACGATGCCCAAGATCATCGGCGGTTCCCTGCACGAGCACCGGGAGCAGACGCGCCAGAAGCTCTTCGCGGCGCTCTCCGCGCTGATGGCCGAGCAGGGGTTCGACGCCATCACGCTCGCCGAGATCGCGGCCGCCGCGGGCGTCGGTCGCACAGCGGTCTACAACCACTTCCCCGACAAGGAGTCCCTCCTGCTCGGGTTCATCACGCACGAGACCGAGCAGTACGCGGCCACGCTGCAGCGTGCGCTCGACGACATCGAGGACCCGACCGAGCAGCTGCAGACCTACGTCCGTCAGCAGGCCGCGCTCACCCGCGTCTACCACCTGGCGCCCGGGCCGGAGCTGCGGTCGGTCCTCTCGCGCGGCACCCAGCAGCGCGTCCGCGAGCACGTGATGGTGGTCGAGCAGATCCTGCGGCGCATCCTCGCGGCCGGCATCGAGTCGGGCGCGTTCCCCCCGCAGGACCTCGACGTCACGGTGCCCCTGGTCAACGCCTGCCTCTCCGGACGCGGCGTGCCCTCCGACGGGCCCGAGCGCGAGCGCGCGATCGAGCAGACCGAGGCGTTCGTGCTCAGGGCTGTCGGAGCAGACGCCGCTGCACCTGTCCCCGTGCCGGCCTGACCTGGTGGCCAAGCGCGCGCGCGGCGGACCACCCCCCGCCCACCACGGCAGCCACCCGTCCGAACGACGACCGCGGTCCCGCCCGACAGCCCGCCGCTCCACGGCGCTCGAGCTGACGTTCCTGCCCGGGCTCGAGGACGTCGTGGCCGACGAGGCCGCCGAGGTCCTCATGCTCGACGGCGCGCCGACGCCCGTTCCCGGCCGGGAGGACGCGCTCGACGTCTCGACGTGGGGGCCGCCGGCCGACGTGCTCGGCCTGCGCACCGCGGTCGCCGCGTTCCTCGTCCTGAGGTTCGACGTCCCGCGCCCCAAGTCGCTGACCAGCGGGGACCACTTGTCCCGGATCGTCGACGCCATGTACACGTCGCTGCGGACCGGCAGCTCGTCCACGTTCCGGTTCGAGGCCGCGGGCAGCGACTCCGCGGTCTTCGCGCGGCTGGCCGACCTGCTCGCCGAGGCCACCGGGCTGCGCTACGACGAGGCCCAGGGTGAGCTCGTCCTGCGGGTGCGCCGCGGCGTGCGCCCCGGACCGTCCGGCGACCCCGGCTGGGACGTCCTGGTCCGGCTCGGCTCCCGGCCGCTGTCCGCCCGCCGCTGGCGTGTGACCGACTACCCCGGCGCGGTGAACGCGACGATCGCGGCCGCGATGGTGCGGCTCGGTGAGGTGCTGCCGACGGACCGTGTGCTCAACCTCATGTGCGGCTCCGGCACGCTCCTGATCGAGCGCCTCATGGCCGGCCCCGCCGCCGAGGCCGTGGGCGTCGACCTGTCCGCCGACGCCCTGACCGCGTCGACGGAGAACCTCGGAGCCGCCGCGCACGCGGGTGACGCCCGTCTGCTGAGCGCCGACTGCACCGGCCCCGCGCTGGTCGAGGCGGTCGGCACCGGCTGGGACCTGCTCCTCGCCGACCCCCCGTGGGGCACCCTGCACGGCACGCACGCGACCAACGCCGAGGTGCACGCCGGCATGCTCCGGGCCGCCTACGACGCCGCCGCTCCCGGTGCACGGTTCGTCGTCCTCACGCACGAGGTCAAGGTCATGGAGCGCTGCCTGCGCGACGCCGACGCCCTCTGGCGGATCCGCTCCACCACGCGCGTGTTCGCCAAGGGCCACCACCCGCGCATCTACGTCCTCGACCGCACCTGATCGGCCGCTCCGACCTGCTACGTTCCCCGGCCATGGGACTCTTCCGCCGCTCTGCCGAGCAGGTCCGAGCACGCCAGGACGCCGCCATCGCCGACTTCTGGTCGTGGTGGTCGGCGGAGGGCCACGAGCAGGCTGCGGCCGTGTTCGACGACGACGCGCGGACGTCGCAGGACCTGAACGCGTTCGCCAAGTCCGTCTCCCGCAGGATCGACCCGCTGGGCCTCGCGTTCGAGACCGGGCCCGGCCGGCTCGCGCGGCACGTGCTCGTCGTCACCGCCGCGGGCGACCCGGACCTGCGGGAGCTCGCGCAGCGGTGGCTCGCCGCAGCCCCGGCACCCGACGACGCGTTCGAGTACGCGGCCTTCCGACAGCCGGTGGCCAACCCTGCGGGCACCACGCTGCGCTTCGGCGACACCGAGGTGGACATCGCCTCGATGACCGTCGTCCCGCAGGTCGACGGTCGTCAGGTGCACGTCGCCGTGAGCCACCCGGCCTTCGCCGACGCGCCCGACGAGGTCCGCGGGCAGGTGACGTTCCTGTTCCTGGACGCGCTGCTCGGCGAGGAGGCCGTCGAGTCCGGCATCGGGGCGATCACGTGGACCGGTGACCCGCAGCCCGACGGCGTCCCGATCCTCGGCCTGCCGGCCCTCGTCGAGTCCGCCCGCCGGGGCCTCCCGGAGGCGGACAACGCGCTCTGACCTGACCGGAGTCGGTGAGAATGGTCCCGTGCGTGAGAGCAGACTGCCCCGGGTCCGTGCGTCCGAGCTGGTCGGGCGGGGGTGGCTGAACACCGGCGGCCGTGACGTGACGCTGGCCGACCTGCGCGGCAAGATCGTCATCCTCGACTTCTGGACGTTCTGCTGCATCAACTGCCTGCACGTCCTCGACGAGCTGCGCGAGCTCGAGGAGCAGCACCGCGACGTGCTGGTGATCGTCGGCGTGCACTCGCCCAAGTTCGTGCACGAGGCCGATCCCGTGGCGCTGGCCGCCGCCGTCGAGCGGTACGAGGTTCACCACCCGGTGCTGGACGACCCGCAGCTGGTCACGTGGTCGGCGTACACCGCGCGTGCCTGGCCGACGCTCGTCGTGATCGACCCCGAGGGCTACGTCGTCGCGCAGATGGCCGGCGAGGGGCACAAGCGCAACGTAGAGATCCTGGTCGGTGAGCTGATCGCGGAGCACGAGGCCAAGGGCACGCTGCACCGCGGCGACGGGCCGTACGTGGCCCCCGCGCCGGCCGAGGGCACGCTCCGGTTCCCCGCCAAGGCGATCGTGCTCCCCGATGGGCGCCTGCTGGTCGCGGACGCCGGGCACCACAGCCTGGCCGAGCTGGAGGCCGACGGGGAGACGCTGGTCCGCCGCATCGGCTCGGGCGAGCGCGGGCTGGTCGACGGCGGCCCCGACGAGGCGCGGTTCAGCGAGCCGAACGGCCTGTGCCTGGTCCCCGACGAGCTGCGGCCCTCTCTCGGGTACGACGTGCTCGTCGCCGACACGGTCAACCACGCGCTGCGCGGGCTCCGGCTCGCCGACGGGGCGGTCACCACCGTGGCCGGGACCGGCGAGCAGTACATGGTCGGCGCGGCCGACAACTTCCTGGCGTCGGACGAGGACGAGGCCGACGAGGAGCTCGCGTCGATCCCGGTGATCGGGGAACCGGGCGACGCCGTCGCGGGACTCACCGCCGGCACCGGCACGTTCGTCCCCGGCCCTCGTCGGCACAAGCTGTCCTCCCCCTGGGACGTCGCCTGGTCGGAGCCGCTCGGCGCGTTCGTCGTCGCCATGGCCGGCAACCACACGCTCTGGGCGTTCGACGACTTGCAGGGCTCGATCGAGCTGCTCGGCGGCACCATGAACGAGGGGCTGCTCGACGGTCCGCTGCACGAGGCGTGGTTCGCGCAGCCGTCCGGGCTCGCCGTCGGGGCGGACGACAGGCTCTGGCTGGCCGACTCGGAGACCTCGGCGCTGCGCTGGGTGGACCCGGTGGAGCGGACCGTGCACACGGTCGTCGGCGAGGGGCTCTTCGACTTCGGCCACCGCGACGGCCCCGCCGCCGAGGCGCGGCTGCAGCACCCGCTCGGCGTGGCGGTCCTGCCCGACGGCTCCGTGGTCGTCGCCGACACGTACAACGGCGCCGTCCGCCGGTATGCCGACGGGGAGGTCAGCACGCTGGCCACCGACCTCGCGGAGCCCAGCGGGATCGTCGTGCTCGACGGCGGCTCGACCCTGCTGGTCGTCGAGTCCGCGGCGCACCGGCTCACGCGGATCGCCCTGCCCGCCACGCTGGTCGGCCAGATCCTCGACTCGGGCAGCCACCGCACGCAGCGCCCGGTCACCGAGCTGGCGCCGGGCGAGGTGCGGCTCGACGTGGTGTTCACCCCGGCGGCCGGGCAGAAGTACGACGACCGCTACGGCCCATCCACCCGTCTGCAGGTCTCGTCGACCCCGCCGGGGCTGCTGCTGGAGGGTGCCGGCGACGACGTCCCGCTCGACCGGGTGCTGCGGCTGGACCCGACCGTGACCGAGGGCGTCCTGCACGTCACCGCGCACGCGGCCAGCTGCGACGCCGACCCCGCGATCGAGTACCCCGCATGCCACCTCAACGCGCAGGACTGGGGCGTGCCGATCCGGCTCGTCGAGGGCGCACCGGCCACCCTGACGCTGCCGCTGCACGGCTGACCCCGACCGCGGAGCCGCCGCAGGCGCTCAGCGCGCTCCGAGTACCGCCACCGCCGCGAGGGCGTCCAGGGAGGTCGCGACGACCTCGCCGGTGGCGGCCGTCGCCGACATGCCGATCTCGACCTGCCACAGATCGTGGATGACGACGGCGGTCGACGACTCCACGCCCAGCTCGGCCGGGCTGCCGCCGCGGGCGACCGCGGACGGCGGCTCGTCGGGGCTGCGGCGCGTGAGCACCGCCCACGCGGACCCGCCG
>NZ_JBFUHU010000175.1:0-14434 GCF_056402235.1 Cellulomonas sp. P4_B5_2 | reverse complement strand
CCCGCCAGCACCCGGTCGCCGGGGCGGGTCGAGGCGAGGACGAGGTCGGGACGCGCCTGCGCGACGAGTGCCGCGACGGCCGGGGCGTAGGCCTCGGCGGGCAGGCCGGGGGCGGGCTCGCCCAGCCACACCACCGTGTCGACACCACTGGCCGCGACGGCGTCCGCCACCGCCCGCGGACCCACGACGACCGCCGTGCTGGTGGTGCCTGCCGCCAGCGACACGAGGTCACCGATCCGCTGGTCACCGGAGACGAGGATGTACGTGCTGCTCATGGTGATCTTCCTTGTTCGTGTCTGCTCGGTCTGCGGGCTCAGAGGACGTTGTCGGCCCGCAGCGCGGCCACGAGCACCGCGGCGGCGGCGGCGGGGTCGGCGCCGTCGATGACCTGGCGCTTGCGTGCCTTGAGGACGGGCGGGCCCGACGAGACCACGGTGATCGGCTCGGGTGCGGGCGGCGGGACGTCGACGACGTCGGTCGGCCGCTTGCCCGCGGCGAGGATGTCCTTCATGCCCGGCACGCGAGGCACTGCCGCGTCGCCCGCGACCGCGAGCACCACGGGTCCGGTGACGTGCAGCGTCTGGGTGCCGCCCTCCTGCACCCGCTCCACCGTGAGGTCGCCAGCCGTCCCGACGACCGAGGTGACGTTGGTGAGGACGGGCCAGCCGAGCGTGCCGGCCAGGACGGCCGGCACGAGCTGGGCGCCGAGGTCCTGCGACGAGTCTCCGGTCAGCACCAGGTCCACGTCGCCGACCAGGTCGACCACCTGCGCGAGCACCGTCGCCGTGCGGGTGGCACCGGCGCCGGCGAGCTGGTCGTCGCCCACCAGGACCAGCCGGTCCAGACCGCGCGACAGCGCCGCCTTGCGGGCCATCGTGCTGCCGGCCTCGGCCGTGCCGACGGTGATGCCGACCAGCTCGGCACCGGTCGCGTCCGCGAGCCGGCGTCCGACCTCGACCGCGACCTGGTCGTACTCGGAGACGGATGCCTTGGCCCTGCTCCAGTCGACGGTGCCGTCGCCGGCGACCGTCGCGTCCTGCGGGTTGGGTGCCCACTTGTAGGCGACTGCGATCTTCATCGTCCTGCTTCCTGCGAGGCCCCGCGCGGCGCACCGGCAGCGAGGAGGGGGTCGGGGGCCGGCGACGCGGGGCGACCCCACGAGGCGAGGCCGAGCGTGCTGGTCTGGTTGAGCGTCAGCCCGCGGGTCTCGGGCGCCACGAGGACCGAGACGAGCAGCCCGATGCCCGAGATGGCTGCGCCCGCGAGCATCGTCGCCCGGGTGCCGTGGGCGATCAGGAACGAGGGCAGGACGTACGTCGACACGACGGTCCCGATCCGGCTGAACGCCATCGCGGCTCCCACCGCGGACGCCCGGTTGTCGGTGGGGAAGAGCTCGTTGGGGTAGAGCCACTGCAGGTTCCCGGGCCTCCGGAGAAGAACGCGTACGCGGCGAGGCAGACGATCACGACGACCACCCCGCTGTTCGGCAGGATGCCGAGCACGGCGAGCGCCGCCGTCATGATCGCGAAGCTGCCGATCAGCAGCTTGCGGCGGCCCAGCGAGTTCGCCCAGAACATGGCCGGGATGCACCCGACCAGGAAGAACGTTCCGATCACCATCTCCCCGAGCGTCGCCGTCTGGCCCTCACCCAGCCCGAGCTCGCCCATGATCTGCGGGCCGAAGGTGTAGATCGCGAACATCGGGACCGCCTGGCACATCCAGATCGTCCCGACGAACACGACCTTGCCGAGCTGGCCGCGGCGGAACAGCGTGCGGTATCCCGCCCTCGCCGTCGCCTCGGGCTCGAGCTCGACGTCGGCGCCGAAGATGCGCCGGACGATCGCCTCCGCCTCGTCGACCCGGCCGTGACGGGCCAGCCACCGCGGAGACTCGGGGATGTCCCAGCGCCCGATGAGGATGACCAGGCACGGCACGACGGCGCTGGCGAGCATCCAGCGCCAGCCGCCGTCGACCCGAAGCAGGAAGTAGCCGACGAGGTACGCCGCGTTGGCGCCGAGGTACCAGGCGGCCGCCACGAAGCCCATCGAGATCGCCCGGTACCGCCGCGGGGTGAACTCGGCGATGAGCGAGGTCGCGATCGGGTAGTCGGCGCCGACGACGACCCCGATGAGGAACCGCATCAGGACGAGCACCGCCACGGACGGGACGAACGCCGTCGCCAGCGAGATCAGCCCGATCCCGACGATGTCGAGGACGAACATCCGCTTGCGCCCGATCCGGTCGGTCAGGTAGCCCCCGACCGTCGTGCCCAGGAACAGCCCGACCAGCGCAGCGACCCCGATCGCCCCGACGGCGCCGGCGCTCAGGTCCAGCTCGGGCCCGAGCTGGATGAGCGCGACCCCGATGATCGAGAGCACGTAGCCGTCCAGGAACGGGCCGCCGCTGGAGAACAGGGTGACCCTCTTGAGGAACGGGGTCATGGCGACGTCGTCGAGGGCGACCCGGCCCCCGCCGGGAGATGTCACCGCCACTCGATGACCCCGAAGTTCAGGAACGGCTTGGCGTCCGGGTCGTCGGCGTTCACGAGGCGGAAGTGCACGCGGTTCTCGTCCATCCGCCACATCTGGGTGGCCACGGTGGTGCCCGGCAGCAGCGACGCCGTGATCCGGGTCTTGAACCGGGTGAGCCGCTCGGGCTCGCCCGGGACGAACGCGCGGACGAAGTGCCGGCAGGCGATCCCGGCGAAGCTCACGGCGTGCAGGATCGGCCGCGGCTGGCCGTTCTCGGCGGCGTACTCCCAGTCGACGTGCTGCGGGTGGTAGTCGCCGGAGAGGCGGTAGAGCAGCGCCTGGTTCTCCGGGACCACCTCGCGCAGCTCCACGTCCGGCTCGCGGTCCGGGATCTCGACGATGTCCTTCGGTGCCGGCTCGCCGCCCCAGCCACCGTCGAAGATCAGGCAGTCCCAGCTCTCGTTGGTGAACAGCAGGGTGCCGTCCTCGTCGTACGTGTCCCCGACGTGCTGCGCGAGCAACCCCTTGCCGGGTCCCCGGTCGAAGAGGCCCTTGAGCACCACGGTCGTGCTGAGCTTGCCGGCGAGCCTGGTGATCGGCTGGTGGAACTGCAGGTCGAAGCTCCAGTGCAGCGACCCGGCGTAGTTGTAGCCGTAGTCGATGGTGCGGGTGACCTCGGAGTCGACGATCGGCATCGCGCCGAAGGTCGGCAGCACCTTCATGTCCTTCTCGTAGACGTACTCCAGGTCGGTGCGGCCGTCGATCGCGCAGCCCGACCCGAGCGCGAAGAGGCTCAGGTCCCGGAACGTGTAGTCGCGCACGAACGGACCGAACTGCTGGCCGACCATGTCGGTGTTGATGGGCATCTCGTCTCCTGCTCTCCGCCCCGGTTCCCCGGAGCGCTCGGACGTCACGACAGGGCGCTCTTGGCGACCTTGAACGTGCTGGTGTGCGGCAGACCCGGGACGATCTCGACCTGGGTGGGGACCTTGAACCTCGCGAGGTGGCGGGCGCAGTGCCGGCGGACCTCCTGTTCGGTCAGGTGCGCGCCGGCCACGGGGACTACGAACGCCTTGACGGCCTCGTCGTGGACCTCGTCCGGCACGCCGATCACGGCCGCCTCGGCGACGAGCGGGTGCCCGGCCAGGACCGCCTCGACCTCGCTCGGTGAGACGTTCTCCCCACCGCGCTTGATGAACTGGGTGCGCCGGTCGACGAAGAAGTACCAGCCGTCCTCGTCGACCCAGCCGACGTCACCTGTCCGGAACCAGCCGTCCGCCGTGTAGGCCTCCGCGGTCAGGTCCGGCGCCTCGAAGTAGCCGAGCATCAGCGAGAGCCCGGGGACCCCCCGCACCTGGATCTCGCCCTGCTCGCCCGCGCCGACCGCGTGGTCGTCCGGTCCGGCGATGCGCGCCTCGTAGCCGGGGCCGACCTGTCCGACGGACGGCCAGCGTCGCTCGCCCACGGGCGGATCGGTGAGGACCCCGACGAGCGTCTCGCTCGCGCCGTACGAGTTGAGGAACCGGGTGCCGAACCGCTGCTCGAAGCGCTCCTTCTCCTCGTCGCTGACGGGCAGGTAGTAGAGGATCTCGCGGACGCGGTGGTCGCGTTCCTGCGGGTCGACGGGCTGCAGGAGCATGGTGCGCACGATCGTCGACACGCTCTGCACCACGGTCGCGTCGTGGCGTCGGACCTGCTGCCAGAACCGGTGGGCGCTGTACCGCTCGACGGCGACCAGCGTCGCGCCCGCCGTGAGCACCGGCATCAGCGCGTTGAGCTGGAAGTTCACGTGGCACGCGGGCATCGTCGTCAGGAGCCGGTCCTCGGACGTCAGCGACGCCTGCCACTCGACGAACAGCCCCGAGAACAGCAGGTTCGCGTGGGTGAGGACCACGCCCTTGGGCTGCGCCGTGGAGCCGGACGTGAACACGATCCCGACCGGGTCGTCGCAGGACAGCGGCACCCGCTCGACCAGCTCGTCGGGCTGCCGGTCGCGCGCCGTCTCGTAGGAGTCGTGGTGCGACGCCGCGCGGGCCACCAGCTCGCGGATGCCGAAGGGGTAGCCCGCGTCCGGTCGCACACCGGGCTCGGTCACCACGAACCGGGCCCCGACCCGGCGGAGGATGTCCGCGCACTCGGTGGCGGTGTTGCGGGGATGCAGCGGCACGGTGACCGCGCCCACGAGCGCCAGGCCGAACAGGCACTCGAGCTGCTGCGGACAGTTGTTCAGGTGCACCCCGACGCGCTCGCCGCGCTGCACGCCGAGGGCGTGCGCGAGGTTCGCGGCGCGCACCACGCGCGCCGCGAACTGCCCGTAGGTGAAGGACTCGACGCGACCGTCGGGGTCCTCGTGCACGAGGAACACGTGGTCGTGCCGTGTGCGTGCGAGCTCCTCCCACAGGTCCCGCAGAGTCTGGTCGGGCTGCATCATCCGCGCCGGATCGTCCCGCTGTCGGCCAGGGCCGCGATGGCCTCGGGCGTCCAGCCGGCCTCGGCGAGGACCGCGTCGGTGTCCATGCCGAGCGACGGCATGGGCCGCCAGATCCGGCCCGGGTGCTGCGTGAACTTGGGGAAGATCCCCACGCCCGTGACGGGGGTGCCGTCCAGCCGCTCCCACTGCACGATGGCCTCACGCTGGGCGAGGTGCTCCTCGGCCAGCAGCTGGTCGAACTCGAGCACCGCGTTGGCGGCGATCCCGACGTCGGAGAACTCGTTCTCCAGCTCGAGCGACTTCTGGGTCAGGCAGAACTCGTTCAGCTTCTCCTCGATCAGCGCGGCCTTCGGCCCGTCCGCCCACAGTGCGCTGGTGTCCGCGGGGTACTCGTCGGTGCCCCACAGCTCGCCCAGCCCGATGCGCTCGAGCAGGTACTTGTTCTGCTTGACCCCGTAGACGCACAGCCCGATGAAGCCGTCCGCGGTCCGGTACTCGCCGATCGCGCACAGGTTCGGGTGCCGGGCACCGGGCCGCGGGTACGTCGTGCCGTCGTTCAGGTAGTCCATGAGGTAGTACGAGCCGATGCGGAGCAGCACCTCGTACATCGCTACGTCGATGCTCTCCCCCTCGCCCGTCGCACGTGCCTTGTGCAGGGCCGCGAGCGCGGAGGACGTCACCATGAGCGACGTGAAGTAGTCGCCGACGTATGGCGACGCGGCCATCGGCTGGTCGGGGGTGCCGTTCTGCGCGAGGTAGCCGCTGTACGCCTGGACCGTCAGGTCGTAGGCCGCCCGGTTGATCCGCTCGGGCACGCCGTACTGGCCGAAGCCGGAGACGTGCACGATGACGAGGTCCGGGTTGCGCTCCCAGAGCAGCTCGTCGGTGATTCCCCGGCGGGCGTACGTCGGGCCCTTGGAGGACTCGATGAAGACGTCCGCGTCGGCGATCAGCGAGAGCAGCACCTCGCGGCCCTCGTCGGTGAACGGGTTGAGCGCGACGGAGCGCTGGTTGCGGCGCTCCAGCTCCTTGACGTTCACCGTGTCGCGCATCGAGTCGCCGGTGCGGGTGTTCTCGAGCCAGACGACGTCGGCGCCCCACTCGGCCATCATGGCCGCGGCCGAGGGAGCGGCGATCTCGACGGCCGAGTAGACGACCTTGACGCCCTCGAGGACGCCGAACGCGGGGACGTGCACGCTGGCCATCAGCGGTAGTCCTTGAGTGCGGCGCGGCCGGTCGCCAGGACCATCATCTCGTCGGTGCCGCCGGAGATCCGCTCCACGCGCAGGTCGCGGTAGAAGCGAGCCACCCGGTGGTTGCCGGTGACGGCGATGCCGCCGAGCACCTGGATCGCGTCGTCGACGACCTCGGCCGCCGCCCGCGTGCAGTAGAGCTTGGCCATCGACGCGTCGCCCTTGCCGAGCAGCCCGTTGTCGGCCTTCCACGCCACCTCGTAGACCATGTTGCGCATGTTCGTGAGGCTGATCTTCATGTTCGCGAACTTCTCCTGGATGAGCTGGTAGCGACCGATCGCCTCTCCGCCCTGCACCCGCTGGTTCGCGTACCGCGCGGCGTCCTCGTAGGCGCACAGCGCCCATCCGTAGTCGCACGCGGCGACGAGGAACCTCTCCAGGTCGAAGTCGGCGACCGTGCGGGCGAAGCCGTCGCCCTCGCCGCCGAACATGTCCTGCTCGCTCAGCTCGACGTCGTCGAAGTAGATCTCGCAGCACGAGTCCATCCGCAGCCCGAGCTTCTCGAGCGGCTCGATGGTGATCCCGGGCAGGGACATGTCGACGAAGAACTCGGTGTACAGGTCCATCTGGTCGGCGTTGCGGGCCATCACCACCAGGTACGGCACGTGCTTGCTGGACGTGATGAAGGTCTTGTGGCCGCTGAGGTAGACCTTGCCGTCCCGGCGCGTGTAGGTCGTGGACATCGCCGCGAAGCTCGACCCCGCGCCGGGCTCGGTCATCGCGAAGTTCCAGATCTGCTTGCCGGTCCCCAGGAACGACAGGATCTTCTCGCTCTGCTCCGGCGTCCCGACCCGCACGACCGTCTCGAGCGTGGGCAGCTGGTAGAGCACGTATGTCGGCACACCGAGCCGGCCGAGCTCCTCCCAGACCGCCGCGACGGTCGTCCATCCGGCCGCGAGGCCGCCGTTCTCCTCGGGCAGCAGGATCGTGTCGATGCCCAGCTGGGCGAGCTCGGCCACGAATCGCTCGGGGTACTCGTGCCGGTCGTCGCAGTCGGCGAAGTACACCTCCCAGTTCTCGCGTGCCATCAGCTCGCGGACGGCCGCGACCATCAGCTGCTGGTCGTCGGTGAGGGAGAAGTCCATGGGGGTGCCCTTCGCGTGTCTGTGCGGGTGTCAGTGGTCGACGAGCCGTGCGGCGTCGACGATGGATCGGTGGAACGCGGCCCCCTCGGCGAGGGCGTCACGCGCCTCGGGAAGCAGGCGTGAGTAGTGCAGGAAGCCGTGCAGGACGCCGTCGACCTGTCGCACCCGGTGCGGGACGCCGTGCTCGGTGAGCGCGTCGGCCAGGGCGAGCGTGTCGTCGAGCAGGGGGTCGAGCGTGGCGCCGAGCAGGTACGTCGGTGGCAGTCCGGTCGACAGGTCCGCGCCCAGGCAGTCCAGGTACGGGTCGGTGAGGTCCGCGGGGGCGGACGTGTACGCGTCCAGGTACGACTCGAGGTCAGCCGGCGTCAGGCCGTCCCACTCGTTCCCGTACCGACGCCGCGACCGCGAGTCCCGCAGCCCGAACAGGCCGTAGTACAGGAGGAGGGACTCGACCACCGGCCCGCTGCGAACGAGACCCGTCCGCCGGCGACTCCGTGCTGCTCGGCACGATCGGCGATGTGGCGCGCCGCCGCGGCGCACTCGTGCACCGCTCGAGGGAACTTCGCCTCGGGCGACAACGAGTAGTCCACGCCGACGACCACGGATCCGGCGGCCGCAGCGAGCGTCCGCATGATCCGGTCGTGCGTGTCGAGCCCCCCGACGACGAACCCACCCCCGTGCAGGTAGGCCACACAGGAGCGGGCGTCGCCGCCGGGGTGGTACCAGCGGACCCTGAGCTGTCCGTAGGGCCCGTCGATCATCTCTTCCGACGTCCCGACCATCGCGGGGCCGCCCTCGTTCCAGTACGCCCGCTCGGTGGCGTACTGGATGCGCTGCTCCGCGGGGTCCGCGGTGCCGGACGGCTCCGCCCCCGATCGGACGGACTGCAACCGCAGGACCTCGCGCATGCGCTCGGTCAGCAAGGGCGTGACGTCGGTGGTGCTCATCGCGCGGCGACGGCCTCGTGCTCGTCCCTCGCTGCAGCAGCGGCGGCCGCGAGCTCCTCGGCCTTCGCGTACGCCTCGTCGAGGCGCACCTTGTTGCGCTTCACGTACATCGCCAGACCGGCGGCACACAGGGCGGCGATGACGGCGCTGGCCGCGAGGATCCAGAAGATCGTCGGGTAGGCCGTGCCCTCGTCGCCGGCCGCCGCAGCGTCGTCGATGATGGAGCCGAACCAGGTGCTCGAGAACGTGTCGGGCAGGAACCCGACGAGCGAGACGACTCCCGTCGCGGCACCGAACACCGCCAGGGAGACCTTGCCCTCGGTCAGCTGGCTCGACACGATGCCGAACACGCCGTTGGCGATGAAGCCCAGGGCCACGCCGATCGATGCGACGCCGACGATCATCCCGGTGCCGGCAGGCAGGGACGCCGGCACGGGGACGATCGCCAGGAAGGCGATGCCGAAGGCCGCGATCAGCGAGCCGATCCAGATCACCCGCGACGGTCGCTTGGCCTTGTGCGCCAGCGCTCCGAAGATCGGCCCGGCGAGGAGGGTCACTCCGTACTGCCGCAGCACGCTCGTGATGTTGTTGAACGTGCCGTCCGCGCCGAGGTAGCCGAGGTACGTGGTCGCGTAGTTGACGCCCGTGTAGAAGAAGTAGACGAAGAAGACCGTGATCGCGGTGATGAGGACGACCGGGTTGGACAGCGCCCCGAGGGCGTCAACGACGACCTCCTTGACGCTGCGGAACTCACCGACCTCGCCGACGAACTTGGGGATGAAGACGATCGAGAGCACGCCGAGCGCCAGCAGCAGGGCGGCGTAGAACAGCAGGAACGCGCGGAACGCCTCCGGAGACGTCGACCCCATCTGGGCGAGGATCAGCGTGCCGACCAGGCCTACCAGGAAGCCCGCGGCTCCGTAGATGCCGTAGCTGACGCCGATGTTGCGCGAGTACTCGTTCTCCTCGGAGATGAGTCGCACCAGCTTGTAGCGGACCCCCCACCACAGCAGGATCGTGCTCAGGCCCATGCCGACGAAGATCAGCAGCAGCGTGTTGAACGACGGCAGCGTCGCGTACCAGAACGTGAGGGCGGCGGTGAGCAGGAACCCGGTCGCCGAGAGCGTCCGCATCCGCAGCCGGTCGGCGACGAGGCCCGAGGGCAGGTAGCAGATGGTCGCGGTGATCGCGTAGGCCGACAGCAGCGCACCGATCTGGGTGTTCGTCAGTCCGAGCGCGACCTGCTGGGCGTCGTAGAACGCGTTCTTCAGGTACGCCGGTCCGTAGATCGTCGAGCTGCCGGCGCTCACCAGGATGAGGACCAACCATCGCCGGGTCGTCGTCAGGTTCGACGCCCTCATCTCTCCTGCGGCGTTGACCGCCATGTGCCCTCCTCGGCTGGTGCGCCTCTTGTCGGCGCGAACCGGACCAGGCTCGCCGCGGGTAGCGCATGGAGGGCAGGACCTTCGGCACCTTGTGCACGGCGTGCGTAGCCGATCGGACCAAAGTGAGTACGCGCCGCCCCCGTTCGGGGGCCCATGGCAGCCGGGCGACGCGGATGCGCGACACGCCGGGTGACCGCGTGGCGTGTGCCGCCCTCCCGCCACCCGGTGATCGCTCCCGGAGCGGACGCCCGCGGCCGTCCCGTGGTCGTCCCGTGATGCGCCGGGCCGGGCGGAGGTCGCGACCGGGCCGCCACCACGCCACCGAGGAGCACGTCAAGGCGTCAGGGATGACCTGGACGTTCCTGCGCGACAGCTTCCCTGAGCGATCCGGCGGCGCACGCGAACCGGTCGTACGACCTGACCGGCCCGGAGGCGCCGACCCTGCGCGACGTCGCCGCCACGATCTCGGAGGCGCGCGGCACGGAGGTGAGCTGTCACGACGAGACGCTCGACGAGGCGTACGCGTCCCGGGCCGGCTTCGCTGCACCGGACTGGCAGGTCGACGCCTGGGTCAGCACCTACACCGCGATCGCCGGCGGTGCCATGGCGCACGTGACCCGTGCTGTGCTGGACCTCACCGGGTCCGCGCCGCTCAGCCTGGAGACCTACCTGCGCACCACCCCAGCGCGCTGACTCCCGCGTGCCGTCAGCTCACCCGGCGCGCGCGGAAGTCGTCGGCGATCTGCTGAGCCTGACCCACCACGAGCTGTCGGTAGGTCGCATACCGGCTGGCGATCTCGTCGTTGTCGGCGCCGTGCTCGCTGGCGTCCAGCCAGGCTCGCTTCGCCACGCGGATGTCGCCGTCGGTGACGTCGATGCGCCATGTCGCCTCGTCGTTTCCCATGGCCCCAGCATCGCCTCTGACGGGCGCGCATGGGACGAACGTCCCACTCCTTCACCCCTCCGTTCACACCCCCGAGGGACGCCGCCCCCCGTGTCTGCGGCGTGTCGTGACCGGAGTCGCCGGTTGCTGCGACTCGATGGACCCCGTTCTCGCCGCTCGCGAGGGACCTTGGGCCCTGCCGTGGCGGGCAGTCCGGCGACACGCTCGTCGGAGGCACCGGCGACGACGCCGGTCAGGAGGGGATGAGGACCGTGGAGCGCGAGAACGGGCCGGAGCGTAGGCCGACGAGCGAGGACGTGTGGCGCGCGATCGAGCGGGCGTCGTTCGCGGTGCTCAGCCACCTCACGCCGGCGGGCGAGCCGCGGTCCAGCGGCGTCGTCTACGTCGCGACCGGTGGCCGGATGTACGTCGCGGTGGCGCCCGACAGCTGGAAGGCGCGGCACCTCGAGGACGACGGTCGGCTCGCCGTCACCGTGTGCGTGCGGCGCGGAGGACTGCTGTCCCTCGTCTTCCCCATCCCGCCCGCCACGGTGAGCTTCCACGCGACGGCGGTCGTGCACCCGGCGGGAGTGTTGCCGGACACGCCGAAGCAGCTGGCGTCCCTGGTCCCGCCCGAGCGCCGTGCCGAGTGCCGCCTGATCGAGATCCAGCCGGTGGGGCAGTTCCTCACCTACGGCATCGGTGTGTCTCTGGGTGACCTGCGCAGCCCCGCGGCCGCTCGCGCCCGTGTGCCCGTCGTCGCGCCGCTGCACGGCGTCTCGTAGGCGCGCTCAGACCTCGCTGAGGCGGGTCTCCTCGGCGCGGAGCCGCATCGACGAGCGGAGGAAGGCCACTCCCAGGAGCCCCTCGGTCACCGCCCCGAGCACGAGTGCCCACCCGTCCGGCTTCTGGAGCGCCGTGAGAGTGGCCCACACCGCTTGCGCGACGAAGAGCGCCCCGACCACGAAGCCGGACACGGGCCGGGCTGTCATGCGCCACCACGCTCGCGGAGCCTCGAGCGACTCGATCTCCGCGTCACGGAAGTTCCGCACCGCGAACCCGGTGCCGATCAGCAGGAGCGGCACGGCGGACAGTGCACCCGCCCAGGAGCCCATGGTCGCCGACGCGGCCACGAATCCTGCCGGCACGAGGAGTGTCACCAGGAGGAAGAGGTAGWCGAACTTCCCGTGCGGGGTCACGATCCGCCATCGAGCTGCGCCGGTCCTCGCCGTCACGCCATCACGTCCTCGTCGTCGTCGTCGGTGGACGAACTTTCCCATGGGACGCGACGTGCCCGTGCCCGTCGGCCTAGCCTGGGCAGTGAGGTGAGGACGATGCACGCAGAGGTCGGTGACAAGGTCGTCATCCATGGCCGGACCGTGGGGACGGCGGACCGCGGTGGGACCGTGATCGAGGCGCGTGGCGCGGACGGCCCGTACGTCGTGCGGTTCGACGACGGGCACGAGACGCTCGTGTTCCCCGGGCCGGACCTGACGGTGGTGCGGACGACGGCCTGAGCCGGCCGCTCAGCCGGCGAGCGCCGCCCGCAGGAACGCGATGTCCTCGGCCTGGGTCTCCGCCGGGGTCTCCACGAGCGCGTCGCACGCGGCCTCGCGCACCACGTGAGCGATGAGCTCCGGCGGGATCGTGCCCGAGGCGAAGCCCGCGTGCCGGTCCCGCGCGGACGCCGCCGGGTCCCGCGAGCTGTTGGCGTGCACGAGGTCGACCCGGCCGGTGATGGCGCGCACGCGCTCCACGACGGTCTCGAGGTCCTCGCCCGCGGCCCAGGCGTGGCAGGTGTCGAGGCAGAGGCCGACGTCGTACTGACCGATCGCGTCCCAGAGCATCGCGATCCGGTCGAGGGTGCGTGCGCACGCGTTCTCCCCGCCGGCCGTGTTCTCGACGAGCACGCGCACGGGGAAGGTGGCGCGCTCGAACGTCTTGCGCCAGTTGTCGATGCCGACCGCGATGTCGTCGCCGTCGCCGACGTGACCGCCGTGGACCACGAGCCCGCGGGCACCCAGGCTCGCCGCGGCGGCCGCGTGCTGGGCGATCATGTTGCGGCTCGGGATGCGGATCCGGTTGTTGGTCGACGCGACGTTGACCAGGTAGGGAGCGTGCGCGTACACGCCGAGGCCGGAGGCGACCAGCGCGTCGGCGTCGTCGCGCGGAACCGGCTTCTTCCAGCCCTGGGGGTCCGCCAGGAACAGCTGCACGCTGTCGGCGCCGGTCTCGGCGGCCGCTGCCACCGGGTCGTCGCCGCGCACGTGAGCGCCGATGAGCACCACGTCGATCTCCTTCCGGTCGGCCACGCGCCAGGCTAGACCAGCCGCGCTAGGCCGCCATCCCGTACCCGGAGCCGCGGCGGCGCACCCGTCCCCCGTCGTCGACCACCTGGTCGGCCTCGACGCGTGCGCGAGGCTCCACCAGGACATCGCGTCCGAGGCGCGCGCCCGCGCCGATCCGCGCGCCGTCACCGACGTGCGTGCCGGGCCCCACATGCACGTTCCGGTCGACGATCACGTCGGTGCCGATCACGGCACCCGCGTCGATCCAGCTGCCCGCTCCGACCCTCGAACCGTCGCCGAYGACCGCACCGGCCTCGACGTAGGCGGTGTCCGCCAGCCACGCCCGCTCGTGGACCCGCGCCGTCGGGGCGACAGGGCCCCGGCCGTTCTCGTGGCGCACATACCGGACCATTTGGCCCTGCTCGTCCTCGAACTCCACACGGCCCGCTGTCCGTCGCGTCATGGTGCTCCTCACCACTAGTCGTCATCATTCTCGTGTGACATAACGAGCGACGTGGCCGAAGGATTCCAGCGGGTCCAGAGCCGTGCGTCGGGGCCGTCTCCGGGGCCCTCCGGACGTCGTCGCAGAACACTCTGACCAGGGCGTTCACCGGGACGTGTCCGCGGGCTGGACGGATGGCCCCGCGAGCCTCACACTTGCGCCTGCCCCCTTGGATGGTCCGGCCGCCGATGGCCGGGAAAGGACCCCCGGCCGTGCTGCGCACCGTCACCTCGCACCTGTCCCTGGACGTGCGCACCCCGCTCGAGATCCTGCTCTCCGTCGCCGTCGCGGACGGCGCCTACGACCGCTCCGAGATCCTCTCGGTACGGCACGAGGACGGCCCTCTGGACGTCTCCGAGATCAAGATGGCCCACGGCGGTCGCATGCACCGCGTGCTCTCTCCCGCGGGGCGTCTGGTGGTCGACTACCAGGCCACGATCACCGGTCAGGCCGACCTGCCCGCCATCGAGGACGTCGACCTCGTCGAGTACCGCCGGCCCAGCCGCTACGCGGACTCCGACCGGCTCCTGGCGTTCGCCCGGGACCAGTTCAAGGGCCTCGAGGGACCTGAGCTGCTCGACGCGGTCGTCGCCTGGGTCACCGGGCACGTCACGTACCTGTCGGGCTCGAGCCTGCCGACCGACGGCGCCACGGACACGCTGCTCAAGCGCCGGGGCGTGTGTCGCGACTTCGCGCACCTCGTGGTCGCGCTGCTGCGGGCCAAGGACGTCCCCGCCCGCCTCGCCTCCGTCTACGCGCCCGGGCTCAAGCCCATGGACTTCCACGCGGTCGCGGAGGCCTACGTGGACGGTGCCTGGCACGTCGTCGACGCCACGAGGCTGGCCCCGCGCGAGTCGCTGGTCCGGATCGCCACGGGCCGGGACGCCACGGACACCGCGTTCCTGTCCTACTACGGCGGCYAGCTCTCCATCCGGGCCATGACCGTCACCGCGGCGGTGCACGCACTCCTGCCGACGACCGACGCCACGGGGCTCGTCCCGCTGCGGTGAGCGGCTAGATCGACAGCCCGACCAGCGAGCCCACCGCATAGGTCACGGCCATCGCGATCGACCCACCGAGCACGTTGCGGACCACAGCCCGACGCGGCTCCGCGTCGCTGAACCGCGCCGCCACCAGGCCCGTGAGGACCAGCGCGACGACGACCGCGGCGAACGTGGCCGGCGCCCGG
>NZ_JBFUHU010000174.1:0-7801 GCF_056402235.1 Cellulomonas sp. P4_B5_2 | reverse complement strand
CCGTCGGCCTGCGCGCGCTGGCGCACCCGCTGCTGGCGTGGGGGCTCGGCACCGCRCTCGGCCTGCCCGCGCACGCGCTGCTCGCCGTCGTCGCGATGGCGTCTCTGCCGACCGCGCAGAACGTCCTCGTCTACGCGATGCAGTACCGGCACGGCGAGGCGCTCGCGCGCGACGCCGGGCTGATCACCACGATCCTGTGCGTGCCCGTGCTCCTGGTCGTCGCAGGCACGCTCGGCTGATCAGGGCAGGCGCGCGCCCTCGGGGATCTCGATCCGGTCGTAGGCCAGCACGTTCGGCACGCCACCGGACTGGCTCGCGTGGTGGAGCACCTCGGCGTTCTCCTCGACCGCGACGGCCACCTTGAACGCGAGCTTGAGCGAGACGCCCACCGCGAGCAGCCCGTGGTTGGCCCACACGACCGCGTTGACGTCGTCGCCCATCAGCTCGGCGCTGCGCCGGCCGAAGTCCGCGTTGGTGGAGAACTCGAACGGCATGACCGGGATGGTGCCCTTGGCGTACAGGACCATGTTGAGGAGCACCGGGTCGATCTGCCGGCCGAGGACGCCGAGCACGTTCACGAACGTCGACTCCGTGTGCACGATCGCGCGGGCGTCGGGGCGGCGGCGGTAGTGGGCCAGGTGGACGGGCAGCTCGGTCGACGGGAGCAGGTCGCCCTCGAGCACGGTGCCGTCCATCGCGACGACCACCATGTCGTCCGGCGACATCGCGTCGTAGCGCACGTCGGACGGGGTGATGACGATCGCTTCCGTGCCGTCGTCGGCGGTGAGCCGCACGCTGATGTTGCCCTGCGTGTTGAAGTTCAGTCCGCAGCGGACCGACTCGCGGCAGTAGTAGAGGATCTCCTCCCGCACCTGCACGCTCGCGAGCGAACGAACTGACGTGTCGATGCTCATGGCACCCTCTCCATCGATCGATTGAATCCTTTCATCAGGATTCCGCGCAGAGTCACCCGCAGCGAGGGACCTTGGTCCCCGGGTTCGCCCGGCAACCCGCAGCACGATGGCGATGTCGACGCGCGGGCTCGTCCGCAGCGGTCCCGCGCGCCGGCACTCCAACGGCTCACCAGGTGCTGTCGCCCCGGATCACCACGTCCGAGCCGCCGTCCACGAAGACGAGCTGCCCGCACAGGTGGGTGTTCTCCTCGCTGACCAGCCACGCGTGCAAGCGCGCCGGCACCTCGGGCTGCATGTACCCGTGCAGCGGCATCGGCACCACGTCGGCCATCGCCGCGCGCTGCTCCTCGGTCGCGATCATCTCGGCCGTCATCGGGGTCTCGACGATCCCGGGGCCGATCCCGTTCAGCGGGATGCCCGCACCGGCCCACTCGGCCGTCGCAGCGTGCCGACGCATCCAGCGGCACAGTGCCACCTTGGTCGACGCGTAGATGATCTGGCCGAGGTCGGCGTCGACGAGCTCCTGTGCGCGCTCCATCGCCTTGGTCTCGTCGCCCGCCAGAGCGGCCTCGACCAGGAGGTCGTCGTGCGGCATGAGGCTCGCCATGGAGCTGGTGAGGGAGGCGCGCGGCGCGTCGGAGCCGAGCAGCAGCGGTCGCAGCCCGTCGAGGGTGGCCACGGCGCCGAAGAAGTTGACGGCGACGGTCGCCGCGACGGGGAGCGCCAGGCCGGCGTTCGCGATGACGGCGTCCACGGTGCCGCCGCTGAGCTCCCGGACCTGCTCGACCATGGCCGCGCGGCCCGCGACGGTGGACAGGTCCGCGACGACCTCCGCGTCGTGGACGTCCACGCCGATGACTCGGTCACCGCGGTCACGCAGGATCTCTGCGGTCGCGAGCCCGATGCCCGATGCCGATCCGGTGATGACGACGGTGCGCATGATGACCACTCCTCGGGACTGGGCCCGACGCCTTCGAGGGGCCTCGTCTCCACGCTAGGAAGATGCGCTCGTGCGCGGCTACGGACCTTCGACCCTGCGCTCGGCGGCGGCCCACTGACGGTCGGTCGGACCCCCGGTGGCACCCGGCTCGTAGCGCCGCAGATCCAGCCCTCGGGCGCCCACCGCGCGCAGGTCCGCGAGGCTCCCGGACAGCACGCCGGCCGCCCGCGCCTGCACCAGGACGTTGCCCAGCGCGGCACCCTCGACCGGCCCGGCGACCACCGGCAGGCCGGTCGCGTCCGCGGTCAGCTGGCAGAGGAGCTCGTTGCGGACTCCCCCGCCGACCACGTGCACCACGTCGATCGAACGGCTCGCCAGGTCTGCCGCCTGCCGGACCGCCCGCCGGTAGGCGAGCGCGAGCGAGTCGAGGATGCAGCGGACCGTCTCGGCCTGCGACTGCGGGGGCGTCTGGCCCGTCCGGGCAGCCTCGGCCGCGATCCGGGTGGGCATGTCGCCCGGCGGCAGGAACGCGGGCCCGTCGATGTCGACCACCGTGGTCAGGGCCGGGACGCGGGCCGCGGCCGCGAGCAGGTCCGGCAGGTCGGCGGGCAGACCGGCCTCGTTCCAGGTGCGGATCGACTCCTGGAGCACCCAGAGGCCCATGACGTTGCGCAGGTACCGGACCGTGCCGTCGACGCCGGCCTCGTTGGTGAAGTTCGCGGCGCGGCTCTCCTCGGTGAGCACCGGGTGGTCCAGCTCCAGGCCGACCAGCGACCAGGTGCCGCAGGAGATGTACGCGAAGTCGGTGCCGGTGGCGGGGACGGCGACGACGGCCGACGCGGTGTCGTGCGAGCCGACCGTCCAGACCGGGACCTCCCCGAGGAGCGTCGTGTGGCCCAGCAGCTCGCCGGCGTCGCGCAGCGGCGGGAGCAGGTTCTCCGCGATGCCCAGGGCGGCCGCCACGTCGAGGGCCCACTCCCGGGTCGTCGCGTCGAGCAGCCCGGTCGTCGACGCGTTGGTCACCTCGGCCACCCGCACCCCGGTCAGCCAGTAGCCGAGCAGGTCGGGCACCAGCAGCATCCCGCGGGCCGACGCGAGCGCCGCCGTCCCCTGTGCGGCGACCAGCTGGAACACCGTGTTGAACGGCTGCACCTGCAGACCCGTGCGGGCGTAGAGCTCGGGTGCGGGGATCGTCGCGAAGACCTTGTCCGGCACCCCGTCGGTCCGCGCGTCCCGGTAGTGGAA
Organism: Cellulomonas sp. P4_B5_2; assembly: GCF_056402235.1. Classification (NCBI taxonomy): domain Bacteria; kingdom Bacillati; phylum Actinomycetota; class Actinomycetes; order Micrococcales; family Cellulomonadaceae; genus Cellulomonas; species Cellulomonas sp. P4_B5_2. The sequence continues at coordinate 4,702 of NZ_JBFUHU010000174.1, read as the reverse complement.
GGGGGTGCCGAGCAGCTCTCCGTCACCGTCCAGCAACCCGTAGTCGACGGCCCACGAGTCGATGCCGACACCGTCCAGCGCGCCGACCTCCCGGGTGGCCGCGCGCAGCCCGTCGAGGATCCCTCGGTACAGCCCGATCACGTCCCAGTGCAGCGAGCCGCCCACCCGGACCGGCCCGTTGGGGAACCGGTTGACCTCGTGCAGCGCGACGCGGTCGTCGACCACCGACCCGACGATGACCCGCCCCGACGAGGCGCCGAGGTCGACGGCCGCGAACGCGCTCATCGGCGGGCCCCCGCGAGATCGAGGGTTCGCCGCGAGATCGTGGGTGCGAACCCGCGATCTGATGCCGAACCCCCGATCTCGAACGCCATCCGGCTCATCGCAGGAAGGCCGCTGCCACGCCGGAGTCGACCGGGACGTGCAGGCCCGTGGTCTGCACCAGGTCCGGGCCGGTCAGGGCGAACACCGCCGCGGCCACGTGCTCCGGCAGGACCTCGCGCTTGAGCAGGGTGCGCTGGGCGTAGTAGGCGCCGAGCTCGGACTCGGGCACCCCGTAGGTGGCCGCGCGCTGGGCGCCCCAGCCGCCGGCGAAGATCCCCGAGCCGCGCACGACGCCGTCGGGGTTGACCCCGTTGACCCGGATCCCGTGCCCGCCCAGCTCGGCGGCGAGCAGCCGGACCTGGTGGGCCTGGTCGGCCTTGGTCGCCGAGTACGCGATGTTGTTCGGCCCGGCGAACAGGGAGTTCTTCGAGGCGATGTAGACGATGTCCCCACCCATGTCCTGGGCGATCATCGCCCGCGCCGCCTCCCGGGAGACCAGGAACGAGCCGCGGGCCATCACGTCGTGCTGCAGGTCCCAGTCCTTGGCGGTGGTCTCCAGCAGCGGCTTGGAGATCGACAGCCCGGCGTTGTTCACCACCAGGTCGATCCCCCCGAACGCCAGCGAGGTCTCCGCGATCAGCCGGGCGATGTCCTCCTCGGAGGTCACGTCGGCCTTGACCGCAATCGCGACGTCGGGACCGCCGAGGCTGTCCGCAACCTCCTGGGCGCCCTCCAGGTTGAGGTCCGCGATCACCACGCACGCACCCTCGGCGGCCAGGCGCTCGGCGATCGCCCGGCCGATGCCCGACCCGGCCCCGGTGACCAGCGCGACCCGGGTGGCCAGCGGCTTGGGCTTCGGCATGCGCGCGAGCTTGGCCTCCTCCAGCGCCCAGTACTCGATCCGGAACTTCTCCGCCTCGTCTATCGGCACATAGGTGGAGATCGCCTCGGCGCCGCGCATCACGTTGATCGCGTTGACGTAGAACTCCCCGGCCACCCGGGCGGTCTGCTTGTCCTTGCCGAACGAGAACATCCCCACCCCCGGCACCAGCACGATCGCCGGGTCGGCGCCGCGGATCGCCGGGCTGTCCGGGGTGGCGTGCCGGTCGTAGTAGGCCTGGTAGTCCGCGCGGTAGGTGGCGTGCAGCTCCTTGAGCCTTCCGACGACCTCCTCGACCGGCGCGCCGGCGGGCAGGTCCAGCACCAGCGGCTTGACCTTCGTGCGCAAGAAGTGGTCCGGGCAGGACGTGCCGAGCTCGGCCAGACGGGCCAGCTCCGCGCGGGACACGAAGTCCAGCACCACCGACGAGTCCGTGTAGTGGCCGACCTGCGGCTTGTCCGTCGAGGCCAGCCCCCGGATCACCGGCGCCAGCGCGGCCGCACGGGCGCGACGCTCCTCGTCGGGAAGCGGCGCCTGCACCACGTCACCGAACGGGTGCGGACCCGTCGTCGAGGCGATGAACTCCTCCGCGGTCCGCACGATGTGCAACGACCGCGCCTCGGCCTCGTCGGACGTGTCGCCCCACGCGGTGATCCCGTGGCCGCCCAGGATGCACCCGATGGCCTGCGGGTTCGCGGCCTTGATCGCCGCGATGTCCAACCCCAGCTGGAACCCCGGCCGACGCCACCGCACCCACACCACCGCGTCCCCGAACACCTGCCGGGTCAACGCCTCCCCGTCGGCCGCCGTCGCGAACGCGATGCCCGAGTCCGGGTGCAGGTGGTCCACGTGCGCGGCGCCGACCAGCGCGTGCATCGCCGTGTCGATCGACGGCGCCGCACCCCCCTTGCCGTGCAGGCAGTAGTCGAACGCGGCGACCATCTCGTCCTCGCGCTCCACCCCCGGGTACACGTCGACCAGAGCGCGCAGCCGATCCAGGCGCAGCACGGCCAGGTTCTTCTCCGTCAACGTGCCCAGGTCACCCCCCGAGCCCTTGACCCAGAGCAACTCGACGTCGTCACCGGTGACCGGGTCCGTCGCGGTGCCCTTCGCGGACGTGTTGCCGCCGGCGTAGTTGGTGGTGCGTGGGTCCGCCCCGAGTCTGTTGGACCGTGCGACCAGCTCCTGTGCCACCGTGCTCATGCGCCCCACCCCGCCTGTGTGCCGCCGACGCGCTCGGCGATGATCGTCTCCGCGTAGCCCGATGCCTTGTACGCCCGGATCGGGTCGGGGTCGAGCCCCTGCGACTCCCGCAGCTCGGCCAGCAGCGGCCGCACGTCGGTGTTGTACGCGTCCATCACCAGCGCGTTCGCACCGAGCACGTCACCGGCAAGCTGAGCCTCGAGCAGCGCCTCGGCGTCGACCAGCAGCGCCTTCGCGGTGGCCTCCTGCACGTTCATGACCGAGCGGATCTGCCCCGGGATCTTCGGCTCGATGTTGTGGCACTGGTCGAGCATGAAGTTGACCCCCGAGTCCGGCGCGAGCGCCCCGGACTGCACGATCTCGTGCATGATCCGGAACAGCTGGAACGGGTCCGCGGAGCCGACCATGAGGTCGTCGTCGGCGTAGAACCGGGAGTTGAAGTCGAACGCGCCGAGCCGCCCGGCGCGCAGCAGCTGCGCGACGATGAACTCGATGTTGGTGCCCGGCGCGTGGTGCCCGGTGTCCAGCACGACGAACGCGCGGTCGCCCAGAGCCAGGCAGTGCAGCAGGGACGTGCCCCAGTCGGGGATGTCCATCGCGTAGAAGGCGGGCTCGAAGAACTTGTACTCGAGGATCAGCCGGTGGTTCGGGTCCAGGGCCGCGTAGATCTCGGCCAGCGAGTCGGCGAGCCGGTCCTGGCGGGCGCGCAGCGAGTCCTGGCCGGGGTAGTTCAGGCCGTCCGGCAGCCAGATCTTCAGGTCGGTGGAGCCCGTGGCGCGCATGACGTCGACGCACTGCAGGTGGTGCGCGACGGCCTTCTTGCGCACGTCCGCCGACGGGTGCGTCAGCGAGCCCAGCATGTAGTCGTCGTCCTGGAACAGGTTCGAGTTGATCGCCCCGATGGACACCCCGAGCCCAGCGGCGTGCGCGGCCAGGTCGTCGTAGTCGTCCACCAGGTCCCACGGGATGTGCAGGCTGACCCGCGGCGCCACTCCCGTGTACTTGTGCACCTGGGCGGCGTCGGCGATCTTCTCGTAGGGGTCGCGCGGCACCCCCTGCTGCGCGAACACCTTGAACCGGGTGCCCGAGTTCCCGAACGCCCAGGAGGGAAGCTCGATCGTCTGCTGGGCCAGGGCATCGGTGATGGTCATGCGGGGAGCTCCTGTGGGTGGGTGGGGAGGCCGGCTGCGTGCAGCTGGTCCTCCAGGTGGAACACCTCGTCGAGGACGTGGAAGCCCTCGTCGGGACTGCCGTCGGCGACGAAGAACTCGCTCATCTCGGCCTGCCAGCGCGGGTTGACCGCCGTGCGGGTCATGGCGTCCTGGGCGGCGGCGTAGTCGTCGGTCTCGAGGTAGCCGACGAGCAGCCCGTCCGGGGCGAGGAACAACGAGTAGTCGCGCCAGCCGGTGTCGCGCAGTGCCTCGAGCATCTCGGGCCAGACGGCGGCGTGCCGGGACCGGTACTCGTCCAGCCGGTCCGGCCGGACGCGGGAGATGAAGCACACGCGGGACATACGGCTGCCTTCCTCGAATCGCCTTTGAAACGATTCACGCACTCTATGTAAGCGTTTACCAGTGTGTCAAGAGTCGGGGCGCGGGCGCACCCCGGTATGCCGGCGTCGCCGAGCTTGCGACCCGCCCGAGGGCGCGATTCCCGCACGGCCTCTCCCTTGAGGTCGGTGAATCGATTCAGTACGCTGCACCGTACGCGCGCGGCTCCCGGCACACAAGAGTCGTGACGTCATCGTGATGCAGCGAGGCACCACGATGGCCTCCACGGAGGGAACTAGCATCGGGCCGCACGCTCGGTGCTCGAGGGAGAGGACGGTCGATGTCGACGACGACACGAGGACGCGCAGACCGCCGACCCTCCATCACGGACGTCGCCAAGCGCGCGGGCGTCTCGGTCGGCACCGTCTCGAACGTGCTCAACCGCCCGGACCAGGTCAGCGACGCCACGCGCGACCGCGTCCTGGTGGCCATCGAGGAGCTGCAGTTCGTCCGCAACGCCTCGGCCCGACAGCTGCGCGCGGGGACCATCCAGACGGTCGGCGCCATCGTGCTCGACATCGCGAACCCGTTCTTCACCGAGGTCGCCCGAGGCGTCGAGGACCGGCTGGCCGCGGACGAGTACACCCTCATGCTCTCGTCCTCCGACGAGGACCCCGAGCGCGAGGCCCGGTACCTGCGGCTGTTCGAGGAGCACGGCGTGCAGGGCGTCATGGTCACCCCGTCGGCCGGCTCGCTGGACACCCTGCTGGCCCTGCGCGACCGCGGGATCGACGTGGTCCTGCTC
>NZ_JBFUHU010000173.1:0-7956 GCF_056402235.1 Cellulomonas sp. P4_B5_2 | reverse complement strand
CCACGGGCCGGCGTCGCGCGAGTGACGGGAGGAGTGGTCGCGACCGTCTGCGGCGGCGGCTCGGCCGTCGACGGCTGCGCCAGGGCGAGCCAGAGGACGAACGCCGTGCCGAGGATCGCGATGCCCAACGTCACCCAGGCTCCCCCGCTGGTCGGTCGCCCGCCCGGTGCTGGCTCGACCAGGCGAACCGGGAGCAGCTCTCTGGTGGTCCGGACCGACCCGTTGGCCCGAGGCTGGCTCGGCTGCGCGGCAGGCGTGCCCGCGAGCAGAAGGGCGGCCCGGACGTCCGCGCGCAGGTCCGCCGCACCGTCGTGTCTCCGGTTCGGATCCTTGGCCAACGCGCGCCGCACGATCCGGTCGATGTCGGTCGGCAGGCCAGGACGGGCCGCGCTGGGCACCGGCGCGACCTCGGACACCTGGGCGGCAAGCACCTTCTGCGGATCGTGATGGTCGAAAGGCGGCCGACCGGTGACCAGGTGGAAGAGCAGGGCGCCGGCGGAGTAGACGTCCGAGCGGGCGTCGCTGCCGACACCGGTCGCCACCTCGGGCGCGGCGTAGTGCGGACTGACCGTCACGCGAGGGTCGGTCAGGTCCGGAGCCGGTGTCGCGCCGACGTCGAGCAGCACCGCGCTCGGCTCGCCGAGGCTGGGCACCATCACGTTCGACGGCGAGAGGTCGAGATGCAGGACACCCCGCTCGTGCGCGTGCTGCAGGCCTGCGAGCACGCCGTCCAGCACGGTCAGCGCGTCGCGGGCCTCGAGCGGTCCGCGCGCGAGCAGCTCGGTGAGCGTCCGGCCCACCACCAGGTCCAGCACCAGGAACGCCCGCCCACCGGCGTCCGCGCCGGCGTCGAGCACGTGCACGACGTTCGGGTGGTCGAGGCGCGCACCCGCCCGCAGCTGGGCCCACGGATCCGCTCCCGGCGCCACGGGGACGCGCACGACCTTGACTGCGACGTCCCGCCCGAGGCGGACGTCGAGGGCGGCGAAGACATCGGCCGATCCACCGGAGCCGAGGAGGCCCCCGAGCGCGTACCTCCCGCCGAGCAGCTGCCCGGTCATCGACCCGCTGCGGCGGCGAAGCCGTTCGCCGTCGCGAGGACCAGCGCCACGTACGCGTCGTCGTGGTTGTAGGACAGCACGGCTGCCTGCCATCCCTCGGGCGTGGCGAGGTCCCGCCCGGACGCGCAGAGGTACCGTGCGGCCGCGAGCGCGGCGTCGTCGATGTCATTCGGGTCCTGCGTGCCGTCGCCGTCGCCGTCCGAGGTCCAGCGACTCCACGTCGACGGCAGGAACTGCATGGGGCCGACCGCGTGCGACCACACGGCGTCGCCGTGCCACGCGGCGTCCTCGGGATGCGACGGGATCGCCGCGGTCCCGGCAGACCCGTCGAGCGCAGGACCGACGATCGGGATGCTCGGCCGGCCGTCGGGCTGCAGCTGGGCACCCCCGTGAGTGCCGTTGCCCGACTCGACGGTCCCGATCGCGGCGAGCGTGGTCCACCCGAGGTGACACCCAGGACCCAGACGCGTCATGGCGAGGGTGGCGTCGGCGTACGCCTGCAGCGCCACCGTGCCGACGCCGGTCACCCCCGAGACCGCCGACACCCAGGCGCCGGACGCGCGATCGACCGGCGCCACGACCTCATGCGACGCCAGCTCGGCTGTCCCCACGGGACCACCGGGACTCTCGGGAGCCTCGACCTGCGCGGTGCCGACGGCGACCGGGAGCACGGCCGCACCGCTCGCCACGTCGGCCTGCTGCGCGGCCGCCAGCCCTGTCAGCACGACCACCGCCGTCGCCGCGACCCCCGCTGCAGCCCAGCCCAGCCGGGCACGCGTCACGGTCACGTCGCCGGGCGTCGCGCAACCCGGGGAGACGAGACCCGGCGATAGGTGACGACGGCGGGGTCGATCTGCGCCACGGGCGCGAGCAGGACGAAGTCCCGGCAGGCGTGGGCGCAGCGCACGCGCCGGTCCTTGTCGCCGATCCCCTGGACCACCGGGGCGTCGTCGGCGGTGAGGAACCACTGCCAGCGGTACGTCTCGGTGAGGCGGAGGACAGGCACGAGCGACCCGATCGACGCACGCACGGCCTCGACGGACTCTCGCGCGGCGGTGGGGGTCGGCAGCGCCACAGTGCTGCGGGCGAACCCGCGCCCGTTCGGGCTCACGAGCCGCCACCACACGGCGTCGTCGTCGGAGAACCGGTAGAGCTGGAACACGGGCGGCACCGTCCGCATCCCGTCCTCTCATCGTGGCGCCTGTCGCGGCGCACCCGGTGCAGTTCAGCGGATCGGCTGCATCTGTGAGCAACCTGTGCGGGACCGCAGGACGAACACCAGGCGACCAGGGGCCGACGATCAGACAGGACGGACGTATCGACGGCTCCTCTCGCCCCCGACAACCGGACGAACGTCCAGGTCACGGGCGGGGCAGAACGATCTCGAGGGTGATGGGTCGCTCGTCCTCCAGTTGACGCCGGGTGCCCGGCCAGCGAACCTGTCGGACATGCCCCTCCAGGACGAAGGCCGCGCGATCGACGAGGTCGTCGAGCGCCTCGCCGCCCGGTTCCCCGACATCCCGTCCACCACCGTGCGCGAGGTCGTCGAGGCACAGCTGGCGCAGTTCACCGGGTCGAGCGTCCGCGACTTCGTGCCGGTCCTCGTCGAGCACGAGGCGCTCGAGCTCCTGCGGGGCGGCGAGAGGGAGACCCAAACCTGAGAACGGTCCTCTCCGGCACTTTGTCCGTTCTCGACATCGACGCTCCGCGTGGTCACATGATGGACGCATGGGAGTGCCGAAGCAGACTGCCGCAAGCATCGAGATCCCGGCCGATCCACGTCTCGCCTGGAGGGCGTTGACGACGGTCGCCCGCGCGACGGATCAGAACCCCGCCGTATGGCACTTCGAGCATGCCGACGTCGTTCTCGACTCCACCTCCCCGGGGGAGGCCGCGCGCGGAGCCGGGAGCTGGCACGGGATCGACTACCGGGTCTCCGCGCACCTCGTGCCGCGGGGTGCCCGGGAGACGCTGGTGGTGCTGACCGCCGACCCGGAATCCGAGCCCCTCGGCATCCGTGGCACCGGACGGGTCTGGGCCTCGCACCGCCAGGCCCGCCGCGACCTGGAGGCCATGGCCGCGGCGTTGGGGACCCAGGTCGCCGAGTGGACCTCGACGTCGGGTTCGGCCTGACACGCCTTCGGAACGTTCCGGGCAACAGCGACAGCGACGCCGATCGGGGTGTGACGTGGCCCCTGCGGCCGGATGCGCCCGAGACAGATCGTGGCTAGGGAGCTCACCCCGTTGCCGAGCACCGCCATCACCCACGGTCCAGCGGCAGCGGCCCACGCCATCGCCAGAGCGCAGGCCGTCGGGCGCGCACTGGGGACAGGCGAGCGCTACGCAACGGCTCCCGGTGACGCGCGTGTGAACGTTGACTGGCGACTCGCCAAACACGCTCACGACCTGCGGTGTCAGCGACGACGCTCGGACTGTGGCCGATGTCCAGACCCTTCTGCGTGACCTGCGCTCCGGCGCCGTCCCGTCCTCCGACCTTGTGGGAACCCTCGCCGTCCCGCTCCAGGCGGTCGATGCCAACACGCCCGTGCACGAGATCGAGCCGCTCTTCCTCGATCCGACGCTCCTGCGGATCGGCGTCATCGACCGGGACGCAGCAAACCGGATCGGACTCATCACGCGATCACGGTTCAACGCCGCCATGGCCGGCCGGCTCGGCTACGGCCGAGCGGTCCTGACGCGTCGCCCAGCGCGCGCCGTGGCCGACTGGGAGCCCCTGGTCGTCGACTCGTCGTCATCCGTCGTCGAGGCGGCGCTCCTCGCGATGGCCCGACCGCCCGAATCCCGGTTCGAGGACGTCGTGGTCCGCTCGGACCTCTGGTTGGCGACAGGGACGGCGGAGCTCGTGCACTCGCTCGCCGCCGCGCTCGCTGACCAGGGCATCCGCGACCGGACGACGGGACTCGTCAACCGCCACTTCCTCGAGCACACGCTCGCCTCGTGGGCGCAGGAGATTCGGGGTTCCCGCCAACGACTGGCGGTCACACTGATCGACATCGCGGGCTTCGGCCTGCTCAATGCGGCCCATGGTCTCGCCCACGGCGACCGCGTGCTCGCCTCCATGGCGCAGGCGCTGACGGGCGCCTACCCAGGAGGCTGCGTTCTCGGTCGGCTCGGCGACGACGAGATCCTCGTCGTGGCGGTGCTCCCCGCCGTACCCGATGAGCGCGCCCGCGAGGTTGCCGAGGAGCTGCGGCAGCGAGCGCTCCGAACGCTGGCCGCGAGTCCCCCCGACTTCGCCGACGGCGAGTGGCCGCCGGTCCGGGCCGTCGCCACGGTAAGCCTGCAGGCGTGGGCAGACGGGCCCCTGTTGCTCCAGGAGCTGCACCGCGACATGCGCCGCATGAAGGCCGAGCGGGCTTCGACGCGGCACTAGCATCCCGGGTTCTGCCGAACGGACCGCAGTCGAGTTCGATGCGCGTTCACCGACGGGGAGTAGGTTCCGCGCGGGTGGACCGCGCCGGCAGACTCCGCCATCCGTCTACGTACGCGAGGACCGCAGTCATGACACGTCGCCAGTCGCCCGGCAGGTTGCCGATGATCCACCTGCCGCGCCTTCCGGGCGCGCGAGGACCAGAGGACCACGTCGGGCGGGGCGACCCGATGCCCGACTCGAGCGAGCTCGAGCTGCAGGCGAGCATCGCCGACTCGGGGGTCTATCGGGACGGCGTCCGGATCGCGTCGCCGACCGACCTCACCGGCACCTATTCCGCGCTGCGGAGCAGCCGCGGCGCGATGGCGTGGATCGGGCTGTACCGCCCGACGGCCGAGCATCTGCAGTCGCTGGCGCGCGAGTTCGATCTTCACGAGCTCGCGGTCGAAGACGCGATCCTGGCGCACCAGCGACCCAAGATCGAGCGGTACGGCCAGACCCTGTTCGTCGTGCTGCGCGCCGCCCGCTACCTCGACTCGACCGAGCAGGTCGAGTTCGGCGAGCTCCACCTGTTCGTCGGACCGGACTTCGTCGTGACGGTCCGACACGCCGAGTCCCCCGACCTGGCCGCCGTCAGGCACCGCGTCGAGGCAAGCCCCGACCTGCTCGGACGGGGACCTGAGGCGATCCTGTACGCGATCCTCGACGCCGTCGTCGACGCCTACGGGCCGGTCGTGGCCGGGCTGGAGAACGACATCGACGAGATCGAGAGCGAGGTCTTCCGCGGGGACCCCGCAGTCTCCCGACGCATCTATGAGCTCTCCCGCGAGGTGGTCGACTTCCAGCGGGCAGTTCGCCCGCTGGGCGCGATGCTCGCCGCGCTCGACGCCGGATCGTCCAAGTACGGCGTCGACGAGGAGCAGCAGCGCTACCTGCGGGACGTCGCCGACCACGTCACCGAGGTGGACGAGCGGATCGAGTCGTTCCGGATCGCGCTGCGCGACATCCTGACGGTCAACGCCACGCTCGTCGCGCAGCGGCAGAACGAGGAGATGAAGACCCTCTCCGAGGCGAGCAACGCCCAGAACGAGGAGGTCAAGAAGATCTCCGCATGGGCCGCGATCCTGTTCGCGCCGACCCTGATCGGCACCGTCTACGGGATGAACTTCGACCTCATGCCCGAGCTGCACTGGACGTGGGGATATCCGTTCGCCCTCGCCCTGATGGGCGCCGTGAGCGTCACGTTGTACCTGGTCTTCAGAGCGCGCCACTGGATCTAGGGCGGGGAGTTGCACTCGAGCTGATCGTGGTCGTGCTCTCCGAGGACGAGGACGAGGTTGCGTTGCGTCGCGACGAGCGCGACGAGCTGCACCAACCAGAGGATGATCACGAGCCTGTCGTACCCGGCGGCCGGGCGCGCTGGTCATGTCCGCGAGCTCTCAGTCGAACTACCTTCCCAGAACGAGGGCGCTGCCATCGCCGGCCGAGCGACCCGCATCGAAGGCTCCTCGCGCAGTGGTGTACACCGCGACGCTGAGGCGCCGTCGGCTAGGACTTCCACACCGGAGACGAGCTCCCAGTGCCAAGGCTCGTCTGGACCGTCTCCGCCTCGGTGCGCCCGGTCGGGGTTCGCCCATCCGCAGACGGGCCCGACGTCGTGCAGCCACCTCCCCCGTTCCCCGGCGTACGGCTCGGGGCACAGGTCGACCGGCGAGGCCGCACCCATGGTTGCTCTGCCCGACAGGTGCCGCAGCCCACCCTTCTCGGTACGCAGAGCTGCTTGTGCCTCCTGAGGACGAGTCCGGACCGATAAGTGTCCGACAAATGGCCGATGGCCACGTCAGGCTCCTGTGTTCAGGATCCCGGCGTGGCCTCTGACCAGCACTTTCGGTGGAGCTGAGGGGATTCGAACCCCTGACCCCCTGCATGCCATGCAGGTGCGCTACCAGCTGCGCCACAGCCCCGCAGCCCCCCGAGGGGGACCACTCACGCCCGTAGGCGCTCGGAGAGTTTAGAACGAACGCGGTCCCAAACGCTAATCGGGGTCCCGGGTCTCCGCATCGGCGTCGGTCTCGTGCGTGGTGTCCGGTCCGGCGTTCCAGTCGCTCGACGCGTCGGTCGGGCCGAGGTTGTACCCGACCATGCGCCACGGGGGCGCGAAATCGCCACGCGTGGCGACGAGCTCGGTCCAGTGGACGTTGAGCATGCCCGTGAAGCCGTGCCAGTCGGTGGGCATGCCGAGCAGGTCGCCGACCGCGCAGCTGATCGCGGAGCCGTGCGAGACGACGACGAGGGTGTCGTCCGCGCCCAGCGCCTCGGCGTGCTCGAGGATCCCCTCACGCACGCGCTGCGCGACCTCCGCACGGGTCTCCGCGCCGACGCCCTCCGGCTGGCCGCCGGCTCGCCAGACGGCGAACTCGTCGGCCCAGTCCCGCCGCAGGTCGTCGCCCGTGAGGCCCTCCCACAGGCCGAAGGCGCGCTCGCGCAGACGCGCGTCGACGACGAGGTCGAGGCCGGTCGCTCGCGCGAGGAAGCTGGCCGTCTCGTGCGCGCGACTGAGGTCGGACGTGACGATCACCGTCGGCTCGTGCCGGGTCAGCAGCCGGGCGGCCGCCGTGCGGGCCTGCCAGCGGCCTACGGCGTCCAGCGGGATGTCGACCTGGCCCTGGAGGCGCGCCTCGGAGTTGTACGCGGTCCGGCCGTGCCGGACCAGGAGCAGCCGCCCCGCCGTCACGCGTCGGTGCCCTCGTCGGTCCCCCGCGCGTCAGCGGGGAGATCGATCACGGGGCAGTCCTTCCACAGCCGCTCGAGGGCGTAGTACACCCGGTCCTCCGCGTGCTGGACGTGCACCACGACGTCGCCGAAGTCGACGAGCACCCACCGGCCCGCGGCCTTGCCCTCGCGCCGGATCGGCTTGGCGCCGAGCTTGAACAGCGCCTCCTCGACGGCGTCGACGATCGCGCCGACCTGCCGCTCGTTGGTGCCGGACGCGATGAGGAAGACGTCGGTGAGCACGAGCTGCTCGCTGACGTCGAGCGCGATGATCTCCTCGGCCTTGATGTCGGACGCGGCACGAGCGGCCGCCAGGGCCAGCTCGATCGCTCGTTCGGTCGCAGCCACGGGTCTCCTAGGTTCGGGTCAGGCAGGTCCGGCCGACAGGCCGGTCGTCGAGTGGGTGACGGGGGCCGCGGCTGTGGAGCCGGGGTCGTCCTCCGTGGTGTTGCTGAGCAGGAGCACGATGAGGAAGCCCAGCACGAACGCCACGAGCGCGAGCACGATGAGGTGCAGCCACGTGTACGGGTGCCTGGGGCGCTCCTCGTCGTCCTCGTCGTCGTAGTCGTCGTCGTCCTCGTCGCGTGCGACGCCGGAACGCACCGGGTCCGGGAGGCCGCCGAGCGGCGCGCCGAACACCGGTGCCGCGGGCTCGCCGCCGGCGCGGGGCGCCGGGACCGTGCCGGACGACAGTCCGGTGGGCGCCCAGGCGCCGGGTGCCGCGTCGGGAGC
>NZ_JBFUHU010000172.1:0-8047 GCF_056402235.1 Cellulomonas sp. P4_B5_2 | reverse complement strand
GTGCGCGAGGTCGCCGACGCGAGCCCGGGGCTGACGGCGATCGTGATCGACTGCGGCGCGATCACGATCATCGACGCACAGGGCGCCGCGACCCTGCACGACATCCTCGACCTGGCACGCGACAGGGACCTCGCCGTCCGGCTCGCCCGGGTCAAGCCATCGGTGCGAGCGACGCTCGCCCGCGACGGCGTGGTCGACCGCGTCGGGGCCGACCGGTTCCACGGGAGCGTGCACCGCGCGGTCGAGGCCCACCGGAACGGGTACTGACAGGGCCTCCCTCGTCCGCGGCGACCGCCGTACCGTCGATCGCATGGACACACGCACACTCGGAACCGACCTGGTGGTCTCCGCGATCGGCCTCGGCTGCATGGGCATGAGCCAGAGCTACGGCCCCAACCCGGGGGACCGCGACGACATGATCGCCGTCCTGCGCGGCGCGGTGGACCGGGGCGTCACGTTCTTCGACACCGCGGAGGTGTACGGCCCGTTCGTCAACGAGGAGCTCGTGGGCGAGGCGCTCGCACCCGTCCGGGACCGGGTCGTCATCGCCACCAAGTTCGGCTTCGACATCCAGGACGGGAAGTCGGTCGGCGTGAACAGCCGGCCGGAGCACATCGCGGCGGCGGCCGACGCCTCGCTCCAGCGGCTCGGCGTCGACGTCATCGACCTCTACTACCAGCACCGCGTGGACCCGGACGTGCCCATCGAGGACGTCGCCGGGGCGGTCAAGGAGCTCGTCGCCGCGGGCAAGGTCCGGCACTTCGGGCTGTCCGAGGCGGGCGCCGGCACGATCCGCCGCGCGCACGCCGTGCAGCCGGTGACCGCGCTGCAGAGCGAGTACTCGCTGTGGACGCGCGACCCCGAGGCGGAGGTCCTGCCGGTGCTCGAGGAGCTGGGGATCGGCTTCGTCCCGTTCAGCCCGCTCGGCAAGGGGTTCCTCACCGGCACGGTCGACACGACGACCACGTTCACCGACAAGGACATCCGCACGACGATCCCGCGGTTCACCGAGGAGAACCGCCAGGCCAACCAGGCCCTGGTCGACCTGGTGACCACCGTGGCTGCGCGTCACGGTGCGACGCCCGCGCAGGTCGCGCTCGCGTGGCTGCTCGCCCGCACGCCGTGGATCGTCCCGATCCCCGGCACCCGCCGCCTGACCCGGCTCGACGAGAACCTCGGTGCCGCGCAGCTCGCGCTGAGCACCGAGGACCTCGCCGAGCTGACCCAGGCCGCGGACCGGATCGGCGTGCACGGCAACCGCTACAACGACGCCGGCATGGGCATGGTCGGCCTGTAGGAGGTCAGTGCGCGAGCACCGGCTCCCCGTGCGCGGCGGCGGGTGCCGTCGCGGCCAGGCGGGCGGCCCGGTCCGCGCGGGTGCGGAACAGGGTCGCCGTGAGGACCGCACCGAGCAGGAAGATCCCCGCCGACCACGAGTACGCCACGGAGAAGCTGTGGATGGCTGCGTCGGCCATCACCTGCGGCGTGGCGGGCGAGTGGTCCGTGAGGTAGGCGGTCGCGGCGGTGGCGGCCAGGGTGTTGAGCACCGCGGTGCCGATCGCCCCGCCCACCTGCTGGCTGGTGGAGACCATCGCGGAGGCTGCGCCGGCCTGGCGCGGTGCGATCCCGAGCGTCGCGATCTGGAACGACGCGGGCATGATCGAGCCCATCGCGATGCCCATGGCGATCAGCCCGACGACCACGTGGCCGTAGCTGCTGTCGGCGTCGAGGGTCGTGAACCAGAGCATGGCCAGCGCGCCGACGGTCATGCCGATCGGCACCAGGAGCTTGGGCCCGAACCGCGGGACCAGGATGTTCGACTGGATCTGTGCGGTGATGATGATGAACAGGACCATCGGCAGGAACGCCGTGCCCGTCTGCATCGGGGTGTACCCGAGGGTCAGCTGCAGGTAGTACGTGAGGAAGAGGAACACCCCGAACATCCCGGAGCCCGCGACGAGGATGGCCAGGAACCCGGCGCCACGGTCGCGGTCGAGGACGATCTCCAGCGGGAGCAGCGGGTACTCGGTGGTGCGCTGGCGACGGACGAAGGCGATCAGCAGGACGACGCTGGCGGCCAGCGAGCCCCAGACCACCGGAGCGTCCCAGCCCTGAGGCTCGGCCTGCGAGAAGCCGAACACCAGCGCGAACAGGCCCGTGGACGCCAGGACGACACCGGGCACGTCGAACCGGCTGCGGTGCGTGACGTCCGTGCGGGAGAGCAGGACGCTGCCGGCGACGAACGCGACGACGGCGATGAGCACGTTGACGTAGAGGTTCCAGCGCCAGTTGAAGTTCTCGGTGAGGTAGCCGCCGAGCAGCAGGCCGATGGCACCGCCCATCCCGGCGATCGCGCCGAAGACCCCGAACGCGCGGGCACGCTCCTTCGGGACGGTGAACGTGGTGGTCAGGACGGAGAGGGCGGCGGGTGCGAGGACCGCCGCGAAGACGCCCTGCAGGGCGCGGGCGGCGATGAGCAGCTCGAAGCTCTGGGCGGCGCCGCCGAGCGCGGACGCGACGGCGAACCCGACGAGCCCGACGAGGAACATGCGGCGGCGTCCGAACATGTCGGAGAAGCGGCCGCCGAGCAGCAGCAGGCTGCCGAAGGCGAGCGCGTAGGCGGTGACCACCCACTGGCGGTCGTTGTCGCTGAACCCGAGGTCCGCCTGGGCGGAGGGCAGCGCGATGTTCACGATGGTCGCGTCGAGGACGACCATCAGCTGGGCGAGGGCGACCGTCGCGAGGACGAGCCAGCGCTGCCGGCTCTCCGGTGCGGTGGTGACAGTGGACATGGTGATGCTCCTGTGACGTCGTGGTCGGTGGAGCGAGAGTAATATGGAACTAGGGAGTTTCGGAACCCCCCAGTCTCGATTTGTTTCAGCGCTACGCTGGCAGCCGAATCAGCAGCAAGGAGAAGGAGCATCGTGGAGGACGGGTCGACGACGATCGCGCGCCGCCCGGGCCGACGACGCGACGGGTCGAAGGACGACGCGATCCTGGTCGCGACCCGCGAGCTGCTCGCCGAGCGCGGCTACGACGGCATGACGATGGACGCCGTCGCAGAGCGCGCCGGGGCGGGCAAGGCGACGGTCTACCGCCGCTGGCCGTCCAAGGTGCAGCTCACGGTCGACGCCGTCGTCTGCATGCGGGGCGTCGCGCCGACGGCCGACGAGATCCCCGACACGGGGTCGCTGCGCTCCGACCTGCTCGCCGTCCGCTTCGGCAAGCCGCGCACGGACGACTCCGAGCTCATGTCCGGCCTGTGGTCCGCGGTGAGGGAGAACCCCGAGGTCGCCGCCGTCTTCCACGAGCAGTTCGTGCGCTCCCGGGTCGGTCTGATGCGCGGGCTGCTGGAGCGAGCGGAGGCCCGCGGCGAGCTGCGTCCGGACATCGACCTGGAGATGGTCGCCGCCGTCGCGCCCGCCATGATCGCCTACCGCAAGATGGTCGCCGGGCAGAAGATCGACGACGAGTTCGTGGTGCAGATGATCGACACGGTCATCCTGCCGCTGGCCACCGGGTCCGCCCCGACGCCGACGACCGGCTAGCTCCCCGCGAGGACCTTCGCCTTCGCGGCGGCGTACTCCGCGTCGTCGAGGTGACCGTCGCGGTGCAGCGCGCTCAGACGCTCGAGCCGGGTGGTGACGTCCTCGTCCGGGGGAGCCGGCGCGTCGGCGGAGGTGGACGCGTGCGCGTGCCGGGTGCGCTGGAACGTCTCGGCACCGTCCTTGGCGGCGGTGGCGGCGCCCCGACCCGCCTCCGCGGCACCCTTGACCAGCGCGACGCCGGTCTCCCCGACCACCACGACCGCGGTGGCGCTCTTCGACGTCAGCGACTCCTTGGTGGTCTCGCTCAGCGGGAGCTTGCCGATCCCCGTGGCGACGATGCGCTGCACGTCGTACGCGATGCCCAGGCGGTGCAGGCGGTCGTCCAACGACCCGGTGTCCTCGGTCGACATGCGTACCCCTCTGCTCGTCGGCGTGCCCTGCCCCGCATCCTCTCAGGCCGCGGCCGGCGTGGTCACCGTGCCCGCCGAAGGTCGCCGCCCGCCCGGTACGTCACCTCACTGACCGACGGTGAACCCCATGAGGACGTGCTCCCACCCCTCCGTGGCGGGCTCTCCCTCGAGCGTGGAGAGCTCCGTGACGGCCCCCGTGGTCACGTCCGTGCTGATCGTGCGCTGCCGGCCCGCCTTCCCGTGGCCGACGTAGCAGCTGTTGAGGTCGGCGATCACGGAGCCGCCCCCGCGCTGGAAGCCGTACGAGTGGTCGTACTGACCCCACTGCGTGGTGAGCGGCGAGATCACGCCGTCGGCGAGCACRGCCGGGTCGCCGCCGCCGTCGCACGGCGGCTCCTGGGTGATCACGCCCAGCAGGACGCGGCCGTCCGGCAACGGCGTCGCGTCGACCACCGGGTGCTCCGACGTCGCGAGCAGCCGCGGGGGAGTCTCCGGGCGCGCCGCGTCGAGCGACAGCAGGTTGGCCGGCGTGCCGCAGGAGAGCAGCAGCTCGTGCGGACCCGACCAGCCGCCGACCGTGCACGTCCGGTCCGTCGTGACCGTCGTGACCGTCGTTGCGTCGCCCGAGCGCAGGTCGACGAGCACCAGGCGCCCGTCCGTGCCGGTCGCCGACACCCACCGGCCGTCCGGACTGAGCGACGTGGCGTACGCGGAGTCGTCGATCGCGCCGAGGTCGCGCTGCGTGCCGTCGGGCTCCCGGACGAGCAGGTGGAACGTCGCCCCCCAGGTCGACATGCGGTTCTGGGGCCCGAGCACGTTCCTGGGCGCCGGGACCGCCCCCTCGGGGAGGTCGCTGTAGTCCGTCTGCGGCGCTGCCCACACCGTCGTCCCGTCGGGGGTCCCCCCGATCCACATCRCGCTGAGCGGGAAGTCCGGCCACGGCTGGAGGTCACCCGTGCGCAGGTCGAGCCGGCCGATCACGTCGACGGGCCGGTCCTCCAGGTAGTTCGTCGTGGTCGCGAGGACGAGCGGCTGGCCGGCGGTCCACCAGAACACGTTGAGCCCGGTGCGGACGCTCGTCTCGAGCGCCGGGTACCGCTCGCCCGACGGGGAGACGAGGAGGAGCCGGTTGCGGTACGCGTCCGTCGGGGCGTCGGACGGGTCCGTGCCGACGCGCGTCTGGTTGTCGGTCACGAGCGTCCACCCGGCGGTGCTGCTCTCGACGAGGCCACCCGGCAGCGGCAGGGGCTCGCCGACGTGCACCGCAGGCGGCGTCGGTGTGGGAGTCGCCGTCGGGCTCTCGGTCAGGCTGACCGCGGGGACGGGGGACTGGTCGGCCCGATGGGTGCCCAACCACGCCGTCGCGCCGAGCACACCGACCAGCCCGACACCGGCCACGCTCTGCAGGGAGTGCCGGACGGCCCGCCGCTGCCGCACGCGCCGCACCGTCCCGGCCAGGGTCCCGGTGTCCGGGGTGGCCCCGGACCGCCGGCGTTCGATGGCCACCTCGGCCTCGGCCAACAGCTGCCCCAGGTCGCTCATGAGCGGGCTCCTCTCGGTGTGCCGTCGACCAGGCGAACGCTCGGCCGCTCGTCGGCCTCGGGGTCGGTGGTCGCGCCCAGCCAGCGTTGCATCGCGGCCGCGGCGTCGGACGTGTACCTCTTGACGGCGCCCTGACTCAGTCCGAGCTGCTCGGCGGTCTGGGCGACCGACAGGTCCTCGAGGTGCCGGAGCACGACGCAGGCGCGCTGGCGGGGAGTGAGTCGGGCGAGCGCCTCCAGGACGTCCCGCTCGAGCCCGGGGAGCACCGTCTCCACCGGCGTCTCCGGGTGCCCGGCCACCCGGTCGGCGGCGCGCCGCTCGCTCGCCGCCGTCCGTGCGCGGTCGATGGACCGGGTGGCGATGGCGCGGCGCACGTACGCCTCGGCCTGAGCCAGGGTGGTGAACCGCGCGCGGCTGGAGAAGGTGGCGACCAGCGCGTCCTGCACCAGGTCCTCCGCCTCGGCGGGCGTCGCCGCCAGCAGCGTCGCCCGGGCCAGCAGCGCGGCCCACCGCTCCTGCACCAGCTGGGCCAGCAGGCCCTCCCACCGCGCGCTCATCGGCCCCCTGCCTGGCGTTGTCGTGTGCCCGCACGTCGGGCCACACCTGAAGAACGGAGCGTGGCAGAGATCGGTTGGTCACCGGGCCGCAACGGTCCCCCGTGCTACTGTCCGCAACAGGACGCTTGACCATCCGCTTGACCATTCCATGACCATTGCAAGGCGCAGCTCTACCGCCCTCTGCGACGACCTGGACGTGAAGGACGACGATGACCGACGCAGCCCCCTTGCAGCCCCCCGCGCCGCAGTCCGTCTTCGCGCTGGAGGCCCCTGCCCCGATGGCGCCGGTGGCGGCCACGCAGGCTCCCGCGATGGCCCCGCAGATCCCCGAGTCGGCGCTCCCGGGCCTCGACGCCAAGGTCAGCGCCTACGTCGACGGCCTCATGAAGGCCCAGGTGGGATCGCCGGAGCTGGCCAGCAAGGCCGACGACATCCGCCTCATGGGCGACTCCGACATCCGCGCGGCCGCCGACACCTCGAACCGGCTGCTCCAGATGCCCGTCAAGGAGCTGCGCGAGGGCGGGGTCTCCGGCACGTCGCAGGTGAGCAAGTCGCTGCTGGACCTGCGCAAGACGGTCGAGAGCCTGGACCCCAGCGAGGCCACGATCGGCAAGAAGCTGCTCGGGCTCATCCCGTTCGGCGACTCGCTCACCGACTACTTCCGCCGGTACGAGAGCTCGCAGAAGCAGATCGACGCCATCGTCCGCGCGCTGTACAACGGCCAGGACGAGCTGCGCAAGGACAACGCGGCGCTCAACCTGGAGAAGCAGCACCTCTGGGACACGATGGCCCGCCTGCACCAGTACATCTACGTCGCGGAGTCGCTGGACACGCGCGTGTCGACGGCCATCGCGGAGCTCGACGCCACGGATCCCGCGCGGGCCAAGGCGCTGCGCGAGGACGTCCTGTTCTACGTGCGCCAGAAGCACCAGGACCTGCTGACCCAGCTGGCCGTCTCGATCCAGGGCTACCTGGCGATCGACATCATCATCAAGAACAACATCGAGCTCATCAAGGGCGTGGACCGCGCCACGACCACCACGGTGGCCGCCCTGCGCACGGCCGTCATCGTCGCGCAGGCGCTGAACAACCAACGGCTGGTCCTCGACCAGATCACCGCGCTGAACGCCACGACGACCGGGCTGATCGCGTCGACCGCGAAGATGCTCAAGGAGCAGTCGGCGGGCATTCAGGAGCAGGCCGCGCAGGCCACCGTCGGTCTGCCGCAGCTGCAGCAGGCGTTCACGGACATCTACGCGACCATGGACTCCATCGACACGTTCAAGGTCAAGGCGCTCGACTCGATGGCGACGACCATCGGCGTGCTCGAGACCGAGACGACGAAGGCGCGCACCTACCTCGACCGCGTGAAGCGTGCGGACACCACGGACGTCGCCAGCGGTTCGCTCGATCTCGGCACGTAGGCACCGCAGATGAGCTGGTTCGCACGCCTGAGGGGGCGGCGTCGGGAGCCCGAGCTTCCCCCTGCACCGCCCGCGCCGACGACGGCGGACATCGTCGCGTCCGCGCACCAGGTGGAGCAGCAGATCGCGGGCAGGGTGCCGGCCGCGGTGACCGCGCGCGTCCTGCGGATCACCCGGACCGTCGACGAGATGGCGCCGCGGCTGGACCGGCTCGGCGCCGGCAGCCTCCAGGCGCACACCGTCGTCGCGACCGCCACGAGCTACCTGCCCGAGGCCGTCGGCGGCTACCTGCGCCTGCCGCGGGACTTCGCCGACCGCCGCGTGGTGTCGAAGGGCAAGACCTCCCTCATGGTGCTCTGCGACCAGCTGGACCTGCTGGGCGTGACCCTGGACAAGATCTCCGACGCCGTCTCCCGCGAGGACGCCAACGCGCTCGTGGCGCACGGGCTGTTCCTCGCCGAGAAGTTCGGCGGCACCTCGCTCGCGCTGGCCCCGGAGGCCGGCCTCGACACGCCCCAGGTGGAGCGCCCGTGACCCTGACCGACGCCCTCGACTCCCTCGAGACC
>NZ_JBFUHU010000171.1:0-8089 GCF_056402235.1 Cellulomonas sp. P4_B5_2 | reverse complement strand
GGACTGCGCATCCGGTCGCTGGTGATCCGTCCACCGGGGTGACCGCTGCGGTGAGGTCGGGGTTGGCGACCTCGGGGACGGCGCCGGATACGGGGTCGGCGGACCATGCGGTCATGCGCTCGTTCACATTGGCGATGAACCGGGCGGTGGTGGCGGGGATGGTGGGGTAGGTGCGCAGCCGCGATTCGCCCGCGTTGTGTGCGATGACGAGGGCGTCGAGGATCGGGATGCTCGAGGATGCCCAGTCGGGGTGGCCGGCGCGGATCTGCCGGACGCCGGCCAGGCGGGCGCACAGGTAGGTGCCGCCGACGCGGGAGTGGGTCGCGGGCTCCTCGATGTCCGGTGTGCCGTTGTGGTCGAGGTCCGCGTCCCAGTGGTGGCCGTAGTGCGCGCGCCAGATGGAGGCGTTCATCTGCAGCAGTCCCCAGGTACCACCGTTGGAGTCGTCCGCGTGAGCCTCGGGTCGGAACCCGGACTCCTGGGCCATCACGGCGGCGATCCATGTCTCGGGCAGGTCGGGGCAGGTCGCCTTCGYCTCGCTGATCCAGGCGCGGGCGATAGCGGGGATGGGTGCGTCGTCCGCGAGCGAGCTGCCGGCGGAGCTGGCGATGCACGCGCTGGCCGTGCCACCGACGGCGACGGCAGTGACGATGGCGATGGTGGGCACGGCGAGTAACCCGAGCGCGCCGAGCGCGAGCTTGATCATGCTGGGACCGCCGTGCCGTTGGCGGTGGCGTGCTCGACGGCCTTCTGGTCGGCCTGGAGGTCGGCTGCGTCGCGCCGAGTGGTCCAGGCGGCCAGGTCGATGATGGTGGGTTTGGTCTGGCGGAGCAGGAGCACACCGGTGCCGAACGGCAGGGTCCGCAGCACGGACGCCGGCATGACCGGGACGGTGCGTACGGAGGTCGACGAGGAGTGTTCTCCGGCGCGGCCGCGGGAGCGGGTCTCGATGAGCTCGTCGACCTCCCCGACGAGGCGGGCGACGTCGTCCAGGTCGCGGTACTTGGCCAGTCCGCCCAGGACGATCTTGACGGTGGCGGCGTCCCAGATGGCGTCGGCGGCGTGTTCGCCCCAGCGGGCGCGGGCTTGGGCCAGGGATTGCAGGACGGCCAGGGTGGTGATGCCGGAGCCSCCGCCTTCGGCCATCAGCGAGGGCAGTGACGGCAGTGGGGTGAGGTTGGCGATCTCGTCGAGGGCGAGCAGCAGGGGTGGGTCGAGACGGGCGCCGGGGGAGCGCGCAGCCAGGGCGCGGGCGGTCTCGGTGATGTCTTCGACGAACGCCGCGACCAGCGGTGCGCAGGATCCGGAGGCGACCGCGGAGGCCAGCAGGTAGAGCGTGCCGGACTCGCGCAGGAACGTTGTGGGGTCGAAGGACTCGTCGCGTTTCGGGTCGACGGCGGCCAGGACGTCGGGGTCGGCGAGGGCGGCCAAGGACTGGCGGACGCCGAGCCAGATGGAGTCGCGGGTGCGGGGGTCGGAGTGGATGGAAGCTTCAAGGGCGTCGGCCCAGCCGTCCGCGGCCATGGCGCTGCGGTTAAGGATGGTGACGGCGTCCTCGGCCAGGGCCGGGTTCAGGGACCACCGGTACAGGTCGACGGCACGGCGGCAATCCAGCGCCGCGGCGTGCAGGAGGCAGCGCAGGGCGGTCTCGGTCTGTCCGGCCCAGAAGTCGGAGTCGGACACGGTCCGGCCAAAGCCGGCGCCGGCGGCCAGCCCGCGCGCTCGGACCAAGGCGGTGCGGGGTGTCTCGCAGCCGCGCACGGGTGACCAGGTCAGCCCGCCGGGGAGGCCGGCGAGGCGTTGCGGATCGAAGATCGCGACCGGCCCTCTGGTTCGGCGAGCTCGCAGCGTGACCGCGAGGGTGTCCGGGCGGGTCGAGGTGGCCACGACTGGTCCGGGGGCGTCCAGAACCCAGGGGATGACCACGTGCAGGCCCTTGCCCATGCGAGGTGGTCCGACGAGCAGGGCGGAGTCCTCCACGGTGCACCACAGGTCGCGTCCGCGAAGTCGCCCGAGCCGGAAGCCCACCTCCTGCGGACGGGCGGACCGGTCCAGGGACGGGCGCACGACCGACGCGCGGCCGCGCAGGCTTCGCTGGCCCGCGACCGCGTGCACGTCACGGGGTGCTGCCATCCCTGGCAGGTCCCGCAGCGCACCATCACGCCCGCCGCTCGTGGGCGCGAGGCGTCGCCACAGCCACCAGATGCCCCACGCGACACCGACCCAGGTCGCTGCGGCCAGCGCGGTCCCGGTCCAGTACGCCACCGGGCCGGGCAGCGCGGACGGGCGAGGCCACACCGAGGCCGGGTCGCCGGGCTGGGTGATCGCGCTGAGCGCGGTGAGTAGTCCCGCGGGCGGGGGTGTGCGGCCGGTTAGGACGCAGGCGAGGGCCGCTCCGGACCACAGGACCGCGGCCAGGACGAGGACGGCGGCGCCAGCGGTCATCGCCCACGTCGTCAGGTCCGGTCCGCCCGCGGTGCCGGGACGCGGTCCCTGGTGCGTCGGCCTCATCGGGAGACCGACTCGATCCGTTGGGCGTGCAGCTCTGGGGCGGCCGCGGGGGTGTAGGCCGGTTGGATCGGCATGGCCGCGGCCGTGCGGCGCAGGGCCGCGGTCAGCAGGTGCCCGGTGTCGACCAGGTCGGTGACGAGCACGCCGGGGTTCGCGGCGCCGGTGACGAGCTGCGCGGCACCGGCATCGGCCAGGTGCCGTACCTGGTCTCCGGCGACGGCTTGGATCGCCGGATCGAGCTGCCGGGACCAGCCGTCGTCGACGGCGGCCCGCAGCTCGGACAGTCCGGGGACACCCTGCTCGTGGTGGGCGTGCGCGCGGGTTGCCCAGGCGACGGTGACGATGTCGACGTGCTGTCCGAGCTCGGCGAGCTCGAGCAGGGTGCCGTAAACGGCGCGCCACCCGGGATCGGGGACCCGGTTGGGTGCCAGCCAGGCGGCGACGCTCGGGATGTGGTCGGGCTGGGCGATGAGCGCACCGATCAGTGCGACCATGTTGCGACGCTCGAAGCCAGCGTCACGCCCGGGGTGCCCAGACAGGTACTTATCGGCACCCATCCGCGCCTCGGTGTTCCGCATCACGGCGCGCAGGGCGAGCGGGACGACGACCTCGTCGTGTGGCTGGCCGGTGGCCTTGGCCCACCGCGCCTCGGCGCAGTCCATCGCGGCGTCCACGACGTTGCAGGTCGCGTAGATCGGGCGTGACATGCGATCCGATGCGCACCGCACGGCAGCCGCGCGCAGGAGCACGCCGGTGCCGGCGATCTCTCGACGTAGGCCGCCGTCCAGCACCATCCGCGCGTAGGTGACGGCCTGCGGGTGCGGTGGTGTCACGTGCAGCAGGTCCGCGAGTCGCGGCAGGTTCGCCCGACGGGTGCCGAGCCGCTCGACGAGCGCATCGGCCATCGTCTGGGGGTCGATCGACTGGTCGGCGCCGCGCCTCTCGAGCATGGTGGTGAAGACCTGGGAGTGCCAGGTGTCGGCGAAGTCGCCTGCCCGAAGCCACCGCTGGATGTCGTCGAGCGTGTTGGCCTGCAGCAGGACTGAGCCGAGTGTGGCTTGCTCGGATAGCCGGATGATGGCGTCGTCGTTCATGGTGATCACCGGTCCTCGTGTTCGGTGTCGTCGCGCATGGCGGAGTCGGTGTCGACGACGTCGACCTCGACGGGGTGTAGGACGTGGTGCACGACGTGGGTGCGGCGCGGCATCTTCCACAGCCCGGTGCCCCGCGGCAGCACGGGCAGCAGGTCCCGTTCCGGCCGCGTCAGGCCCAGCGCGGTGGCGGTGCCGTCGAGCTGGTCGGACTCCTGCCGGTAAATGACGCGGGTCGAGCAGTCCGCCAGCAGTCCCTGCGCCAGAGAGCGGGCCTCGGAGCCGTGCTCGCCGATGGCGTCCCGGTCGCTGAGTCGGTGCAGCACCATGAGGTTGGCGATGCCGTGCGCGCGCGAGAGCTTCCATTGCGACTGCATCCGGCGCACCAGAGCGGCGTGTCGCAGGACCCGCCACGCCTCGTCGTAGATGACCCACCGCTTCGCGGTCGACACCAGGAGCGCGCCTTCGAGCCACGCGGAGGCGCACGTCATCGCCAGTGCTAACGCGTCCTCGTCGGAGCCCAGCCGTGACAAGTCGAGCACGACCATGGGTGCACGCGGATCGAGGCGTTCGCTTGAGGGCCCGTCGAAGAGGCCCGTCAGGTCGCCGTGCACGAGGCGGCGCAAGCCATGGGCCACATCGCGCCCGTCCGCCGATCGATCTGCGACACGGACACCGTCTGAACGTGCCGCCGAGGCGTCGGGCGAGGTCAGCGTCTCGAGGACGTCGCCGATCGTGGGTGCGCTGCGACGGCATTCGGCCAAGGCGAGGGCCGCATCCAGCGCGCCGAGCTCAGCGGCACCGAGCTCGCGGCGGATCGTCAGGGCGGCGACAGCCGCAAGGAGGCGGATCCGCGGTCCGTGGGGTTCTGTGCCCTCTGGGGCGTCCAGGGGGTTGAGCCGAGCCGAGAGACCGGTCCCGAGTCGCACCACTGTGCCGCCCATCGCCTCGGCGACCGGCGCCCACTCACCTTTCGGGTCGCCCGGCACGTAGACGGACCGTCCGGCGGTGATGCTGCGCATCGCGAGCGACTTGGCCAGCGCGGACTTGCCCTGCCCGATCACCCCGGCCAGGAGCACGTTCGGGTTCGTCAGGTGGCCCGCGCCGTACAGCGCCCACGGGTCGAAGCAGAACGGCCCGCCGGTCAGCGCGTCCTGCCCCACCGGGACGCCGACGTCACACGAAGGCGACACGAGGAACGGGTACGCACCGGCCAGGGTCGCCGACGACGCCCGGTGTGCCGGCAGCCGCAGCCGTGGACCGCTGCGGTGCCGCCCGACAGTCCGCCGGAACGTCGGTGTGCTCGTCGCGGTCACAGCACACACCTCGCCAAGGGCAGGGCTGCGGCCAGGTGGGCTTGCCCTTGCTGRCCGAACAGGCGGCGCACCTCACACATCGCATGAGCTGCGGCTGTCTCCAGCGCGGCACACCGCTCCTCGAGCTCGGACTCGCTGGACGCTGACACGGTGACCAGCCCGGTGAAGCGCAGATCCCCGTGGCCGGCCACGATCTCGGCCTCGCGGCGCTCCAGATCGGCGACCTCCGCTCGCGTGCTCTCGGCTTCGACCTGGCCGATCCGCGTTCGCTGAGCCGCGTCAGCCATGTGCTCAGCCTTGCTCCGTCGGATCTCCCGCAGTGCACGGGCGGTCGTGAGCGGCTCGGCAATCACGGTCAGGGTCCTTGGGGTCGCCTCCCCGAGGAGCAACGGCTGCAGGAAGCTGGGGTGGACGTCGCTGCGCGGCCACTCGGTCACCCAGTACGTGGCATGCACGGCACCGTCGGCTCGCAGGAACGACCACTGCTCGTCGACGCCCATCGGAGCGCGGATCGGCCCCGGCCCGTCCTCGACGCGAGCAGCGGCCGCTGGGTCGTATCCGCTGCGCACCACGGCAGCCAGGTCCTCATGGCTGAGCCACCCCTGCGGTGTGAGGTCCGCGCCGATCAGCGATGTCGCGATCGCGTCGAGGTGCTTGGCCACGAGCGCGACGTCGGCCGTCGTCAGAGCGCGGCGACCTCGCGGTGCGCGAAGTGCCACGGCCAGCAGGGTGTCTCGCGCATGTGGTCGCACGAACCCGCCGTCGAGCAGTCCGGCCAGGGCGACGGACAGCTCCGTCGTAGGGGAGACGCAGCGATCCCGCCACCACTGACGCGCAGGACCCAGACCACCAGGGACAGTGCGCGCCATCACCTGCACACGCACGATCGCCGACTGCTGGCACAGCCCGGCCAGCACACGGCCCCACCCGGCCACCTTGTGCTCCTGCCCTGTGGGGTCGTCCAGGACGAATCCGGCACCCGCGACCCGCAGCACCCCGCAGACCACGCCAGCGCGCCGATCAAGGATGAGCGTCGCCCCCAGCGCGTCGGAGGGGACCAGCTCCAGCCGACCGGTCAGGCCCGGTAGGACGAGCACGTCACGGGCGGCCCTGGCCCCCCTGGTGGTGGCGAGCGCCGCGGTCGCCCGAGTCAGCCTGCGCACCTGCCACTGCGCCAGCAGCGGCACCCATCCCACAACAGGCCGGCCCACCACCGAGACGGTGCCTGCGACGAGCAGCGTCAACCACACCGGCGCCGTGACCGCGAACCCGCCCGCACCCGCGAAGAACACCGCAATCACGGCCACGATGAAGGCGACACCCACCACCGCAAGCTGGGCCGCGGACAAACCCAGCAGCACGCCGCGGCTCTCCAGGCGACCGAACCGGACTGTTGACGTGCCGGCGGTGTCTTCCGGCGAGCTCATCGCGCACCACCTCGGTCAGGCACCGGCACCGGCGGAGGAGGCGTGGGCTTGGGCCCGCCCGCCGCGAGGCCACCGGATGCCCCCTTCGCCGCGCCCGCGGCGCGCACTGCCGTGCCGATGCCTCCGGTCACCGTCGACATCGCGACCTGTTGCGCGGCGTAACGGGTGGTCGTCGCCGCACCGCGCGCTGCCTTGCTGATGGGGTTGGCCGCGACGTTGGCGTGCATGACCCCAGCGGCCTCCATGCCGGACCAGTGCACGAACCGCCAAGTCAGCCACGGCGCCCACACCGCGATCGCCAGGAGCAGGATCCCGACCAGCGTGTCCGACAGCCCGGCGACGCCGCCGGCCGGTTGTGTGGGTGCGCCACCGGGCTCGGTGGGGCCGGCGCCGGTGAACGCGGAGGCGCCGACGACGAACGCCACGACGATGACGATCTTGGAGAACACCAACGCGGCGACGATCTCGAGCCAGCGTCGCGTCCAGACCCGGGTCTGGTCCCACGTCGACCCCGCGAACGCGATCGGCGCGAAGACCACGACGAGAACCAGCGCGGCCTTGCGGAACAGCAAGACGCCCCACAGCAGGACGAACCCGAGCATGAGGGCCAGGCCAATCAGGATCTGCAAGGCGGGGGAGAGTGCAAGGAGGGCAGTGAAGTCGAAGAACTGGGATGCCGCCTGGGTGACGGTCATACCGGCTGCTGACGCGATGTACTCGCAGATCCCGTCGACCGCGGTCAGCGCGAGCTGCGTCACGCCGAGGGCGAGCGCGGCGCCGAGCATCGCCTTCGCGACCCCAGTAACGGCGCGCACCAAGCCGCCTGCCTCGTGGCGCAGGACGGACGTCAGCACCTGAACGACAAAGAGCCCCACAACGACAGGAAGGGCGATGGCGGCGATGACCGCGACGTTCGCGCGGAACCAGCCGACGCTCAGGTCGACCGACGTGCTCGAGCTCAGCGCAGCAAGCGCGAGCTGGCCGACCTGCTCGGCACCACCGACGAACGACCCCCCGAGCCCGCCGAGCACGTAGTCGGACGCAGCGCCCTGCGCGGAATCGCAGACCGCCGCCGCCGGTCCGACGCAGGCGTCGAGTGCCGGGACCGGCATCTCAGATCATCCCGCCCAGACCGGAGAAGAACGCCACGATCGCGTTCGCTCCGCCGATCAGTAACGCTCCGCCGGCGGCGATGAGGACGCCGGTCTTGCCGCCCGAGGCGTACCCGTAGTTGCCTTGCTGGCGGGCCACGGCCCACACGATCACCGAGATCACCAAGCCGGCTACGCATGCCACCAGGCCCCAGGTCAGCAGCGCCCCGACCAGCCGCTTGACGACTGCCAGGCCCGGCAGCCCGTCCTCGTTCGGGCTGATGCCCGGGTCGGCAGCGATGACCCTGCTGACGACGATCGACGCGTGTCCCATGTCGCACCCCGAGGATCCGCGGGCGCCGACCGGTCGTCAGCGCCGCCCGGTCCTAGGTGCGCCAGGGCGTGCGCAACATGCGAGGTCGCATTCCAGGAAAGGGTGCGACGGCCGACGAATCAGAAGCGCTTCGCGACCAAGGAGCGGGTGGCCGCGTGGGTGAGGGCAGGCAAGGGCGTCGAGCGCTCCGCCACGTACGTCCGCGTCGCGCTGTGACGCCTACAGGCCAAGAGGCCCGCCGCCCTACGGGGCAGCGGGCCTCCCTGCTGTTCGGGCTCGGATGCCGTCCGTAGGCTGGCGGGGCAGCGACCGGTTGAGC